>JBEDDU010000220.1:0-4870 GCA_041176065.1 Verrucomicrobiota bacterium
GACGGCGCGTGCGCGCCGCGTCGAGCATCCCCGCGGGGTCGCCGTCGGGCGGCCAGGCCCCGCGTTCGAGGCGCGCCGTGAGCACGACGGCCCGCGCCTCGGCGAAGACCTTGTTGACGCCGTTGGCCGGACGCTGCTGCGGGATGATGAGCAGGCCCGCGCCGAGCAGGCCGAGGAAAAGACCGATGACGGCCATCTTGAAGCCCGCCGACGACCGTCCCTCCGCGGGAGGCTGGATCGGGGCTGGGGCGATGCGGTCGGACATCCGCGAGCACGATGCCGGCGAGCCGCCCGCCAGCAAGCCCGGACCCGGCCGACGCTTCCGCCTTGGACTGCGGCCGCTTCCTCGCTTGATTGGACGGATGGACGCGGACCATCTCCAACGCTTCGCCGGCATCGGCCGCCTCTACGGGCGCGCCGGCATGGAGCGGCTCGCGCGTTCTTCCTTCCTCGTGGTCGGCCTCGGCGGCGTGGGCTCCTGGACCGTCGAGGCCCTCGCGCGCTCCGGCGCGGGCCACCTCGCCCTCGTCGACGGCGACGCGGTCTGCGTCTCGAACACCAACCGCCAGCTGCACGCGGTGGCCGGCAACGAAGGACGCCCGAAGACCGAGGCGGTCGCCGAACGCGCCCGCGCCATCCATCCCGCCGTCCGCACGACGCTGCACCAGCGCTTCCTCTCCCGCTTCAACCCGCACGAGGTGCTCGCCGGCTTCGACGGCGTGGTGATCGACGCGATGGACGCGTTGTCGCCGAAGTGCGGGCTCATCGCCGAGGCGGTGAACCGCAAGCTGCCCGTGGTCACGGTCGGCGGCTGCGCGGGCCGGCTCGACGGCACCCGCCTCAAGATCACCGACCTGCGCGATTCGCGCGACGACCCGCTGATGATGCTGGTGCGCAAGCGCCTGCGTCAGAACTTCGACTTCCCCCGCGGCAAGACGCCCTTCGGCGTGTCGTGCGTGTGGTCCGACGAACCGTTCACGCAGCCGACGGACTGCGCAGGCCTGCCCGGCGGCGAGATCCCCGAGGGCGAGGACCTCCGTCCGAACTGCGAATGGGGCTACGGCACGGCCGCCCACGTCGCCGGCGCGTTCGGCCTGGCGGCCGCGGGCGAGGCCCTGCGCCTGTCGCTCCTACGCCCCGAATAGGCGCGCGAAGTTCGCCGCGGTCAGCGCGGCGGATGCTTCCGCGGTCACGCCCATCGTGCGCGCGAGCTCGGCGTTGTTCCGCACGAGGTTCGACGGATGGTTCTGCTCCGTGCCGTCGGCGGCGGGCGCGAGCTCGCGCAGGCGGAACTCCGGCGCGGGGCACAGCGCCGGAGCGTCGGTCTCGACGAGGATGCGCTCGCGCGGGATGGCCGCGGCGAACTGTACGCGCAGGTCGGCCTTGCGCGGGATGAGGTGATGCGCGCTGAAGGAGAAATAAGCGCCGAGCTTCGTGAGTTCGGGCACGAGTTCGACCGGGCCGTTCCAGCTGTGCAGCAGGAAGCCGCGCCGCGGGAGTTCGGCCGCACGCAGGATGTCCATCAGCGGCCCGATCGCCTTGACGGCGTGGATCGTGAGCGCGCGGTCGAGTTCGACGGCGAGCGCGAGCTGCGTCCGGAAGGCCGCCTCCTGGGCGACGGGATCGAAATCCTTCACCCAGCGGTCGAGGCCCATCTCGCCGACGCCGGCGGTCGGGTGCGCGCGCAGGACCGCGCGCAGCTCCGCCTCCCAGCCCGGCGGCGCCGTCGGGACATCCCACGGGTGCAGGCCGAACGAGACGCGGTTGCGCGGGTCGCGCCGGGCGAGGGCGGCCACGTCCGGCCAGTCCGCGGGCGCGCTGCCGTTGATCATCGCCTGGCCGACGCCGTCCGCCCGCGCCTGCTCGACCGCGGCGTAAGGGACCTCGGCGAACTGATAATGACAATGGGCGTCGCGGAGTTCCATCGGTCCGTCGGAGGCTGACCGCGGCCGCCGCCGCCTCAACGACGAACCACCTTGCCCTGCCGCCCCGCCCTGCCCTATCTCCGTGGCAGGATGAAGACGCCGCCCCTGCCCGCCGAAGCGCTGATGACCGTCACCGGCCTGCCCTACCCGCTCAAGGCGAAGGGCAAGGTCCGCGAAGTCTTCGACCTGGGCTCGCATTACCTGATCGTGGCGACCGACCGGCTCTCGGCTTTCGACGTCGTGATGCCCAACGGCGTCCCCGGCAAAGGCATCCTGCTCACCCAGATCAGCCTGTGGTGGTTCGACCAGGCCCGCCTCGTCTTCCCGACCCACCTCGTGCCGGACCATGCGCAGGCCCTCGCCAAGGCCCTGCAGGGCCATGAGCACCTGATCCCCCGCTCGATGCTGGTCCGCAAGCTGGAGCCCCTGCCGGTCGAGGCGGTCGTCCGCGGCTATCTCGCCGGCGGCGGCTTCAAGGAATACCGCAAGACCGGCGCGATCCTCGACCACGCCCTGCCGCCCGGACTGCTCGACGGCTCGAAGCTGCCGCAGCCCATCTTCACCCCTTCGACCAAGGCGGCCGAAGGCCACGACGAGGCGATCACCCGCGCCCGCTGCGGCGAGATCCTCGGAGAGAAGGTCTTCCGCACGATCCAGGAGACGTCCCTCGCGCTCTACCGCATGGGCGCCGAACGCGCCGCGAAGGCCGGCGTGATCCTCGCCGACACGAAGTTCGAATTCGGCCGCGCCCCGGACGGCTCCTTGGTGCTCATCGACGAAGTCCTGACGCCCGATTCCTCCCGCTACTGGCCTGCCGCCACCTGGCAACCCGGCCGCGCCCAGCCTTCCTACGACAAGCAGTTCGTCCGCGATTGGCTCGAAGCCCAGCCATGGGACAAGACCGCGCCGGGCCCCGCCCTGCCGGACGAGGTCGTACGGAAGACGCAGGCCCTGTACGCGGAGTGCCTCGAACGGCTTACTTCGTAAGATTGTCACGAGGGCCGGAGGACTTGAGGGCTGGAGGGCCCGAGGGAGGAACTGAGAGTATGGAGTATCGAGTATCGGGGGAGTGCTGCCTTGGTAGGGCTGACCACCCTTGGTCAGCCGCGGTCGAGCGAGGGCGCTCGACCCTACCCAAGACAGAGTGTCAGCAGTCAAAGGGAAACCGGAGACCGGATGATTGCCTGGGGGCATACATTTTCAGGTCTCGGGTCTCGGCCTTCGGGAACCGGGTACGGGCGTTCAGGTTCGGGTGCAGGTTCAGGACCTGAATTTTTTGCCCGTACCCGCACCTGTACCTGTTAACCCGTACCTGAGACCAGAGGGCCGAGACCTGGGACCCGAAGATGCCTCGTGTCTCGAGGTAGGGCTGACACCCTTGGTCAGCCGCGGTTGAGCGAGGGCGCTCAACCCTACCCAAGACAACCGCAGCATCTATTCCGGTTTCCGGTCTCCCCTTGAGCCGTGCATCCACTTTTGCACAGGCCGTAGGCCGATTTGCACATTTGCACCTAGGACGGCACTCGGCCCCGCCCCCGGCCATGCCATGAAACCGCGGTGGACAGACATGGTCGGAGAGGTTACCAAACCTGCATGAAGCTGACCCCGCTGCTCGCCCTGCTCCTTGCTGCCTACGCCTCCGCGGCGCCGGAGCCGAAGTTCCGCGCGGAGGAGATCGGTAAGGTCGACATCGGCTACGGCCTCGCGATCGCCGACGTCGATGGCGACGGGAAGAAGGACATCATCCTGGCGGACAAGTCCACCATCCAGTGGTATCAGAATCCGACCTGGCAGAAGCATGTCATCGCCGAGAAGCTCACCAAGGAGGACAATGTGTGCGTCGCGGCCATGGACCTGGACGGCGACGGCAAGGCGGAGATCGCCGTCGGCGCCGGCTGGAATCCCGGCGACACCGTGAAGAGCGGCGCGGTCTTCTATCTCGTCGCGCCGGCCGACCGCACCCAGAAATGGGAAGCGGTGAGGCTCCCGCATGAACCGACCGTCCACCGCATGGCCTGGGTCGAAGTCACCCCGGGGCGCTGGGACCTCGTCGTCCAGCCGCTCCACGGCGTCGGCAACAAAGGCGGCGTGGGCGCGGGCGCCAGGCTCCTCGCCTACCGCCGACCGGCCGACCCCAAGGGCGAATGGAAGACCGAGGTCGTCAACGACGTCGGCCATCTCACGCATAACCTCGATACCGTCCGCTGGACGCGCTCGCAGCGCCAGCAGATCCTCAGCGGCTCCAAGGAAGGCATCTGGCTCAACTCCTTCTCCCGCGACGCCTGGCAGAAGCAGCAGCTCTCGACCGAACCCGTCGGCGAACTCCGCAGCGGCCGGCTGCATGCCGGCTTCTTCATCGCGACGATCGAGCCCTTCCACGGGACCACGGCCGCGGTCTACAAGCTGACCGACGGCGTCTGGCGTCGCCAGCAGGTCCTCGACGGCTTCAAGGACGGGCACGCGGTCGCCTGCGCCGATTTCCTCGGCACCGGCGCCGACCAGGTCATGGTCGGCTGGCGCGGCGCCGACCCCGGCATCCGGCTGCTCACCCCGCTCGACGACGCCGGGAAGACCTGGCGGACGAGCGTCATCTCGACGAAGGAGATTGCGGTCGAGGATTTCAAGGCCGCCGACCTCAACGGCGACGGCAAGACGGACCTCGTCGTCGCCGGCCGGCAGACGAAGAACCTGATGATCTTCTGGAACGACCGCTGAGCCGTCCCGGATAGGCATGAAAAAGCCCTCGCGAGAGGGCTTTTTGCTTTCAGGAAATAGTCCGACTAGGATTCGAACCTAGACAAGGAGAATCAGAATCTCCTGTGCTACCATTACACCATCGGACTGTCCTGAGTCGTCTGACGATGGGACTCCCCGACGGTTCGTCAAAAAGAAAGGTGTGCGAAAAAACAGCGGAAACACGCAAGGGATAGGGGTAGGGATAGGGG
>JBEDDU010000221.1:0-3809 GCA_041176065.1 Verrucomicrobiota bacterium
TCAAGCTGCTCGCCGCCGAACTCGCCCGCCACTCACCGAAGGCCAGGCTGCAGTCGCTCTATCAGGACCTCGACCTCCTCAACGAACGCCTCGACGGCGCGGCCCAGGAGATCCTCGCGGACACCCGCCACCGCTTGTCGGAACTCGGCGGCGAACTGCACCGTCTTTCGCCCAAGGCGCGCCTCGGCGTGACGCGCGAGAAGCTCGGCCAGCTCGGCAAACGCCTCCGCTCCGCCGGCTTCGAATCCGTCCTCTCCCGCGGCTACGCGATCGTCCGCGAAGCCGACGGCGCCGTGATCACCGGGCGCAAGGACGTGACCCCGGGCCGTAAGCTCCGCCTGAAGTTCGGCGACGGCGAAGCCGACGCGACGGGCGGTTGATCAAAGGCCATAAAAAAAGAAAGGGCAGCACATGGTGCTGTCCCTACCTCTAGCCCCGGCCCTGACCCTGGCCCTAGCCCTCTGATCGGCTCCGCCGATCAGTACGCCTTCGCCATCACCACGCGGCGGGCGCTGGGCTCGCCGGTGACGACGCACTTGCCGGGCTCGTCCTTGGCGTCGAGCGGGATGCAGCGGATGGTGACCTTGAGCTCGTCCTTGAGGCGCTTCTCGACGGCCTTGGAGCCGTTCCAGTGGCACATCGCGAAGCCGCCGTGGATCTCCGGACGTTCCGGATTCTTGGCGGTGAAGTAGGCCTTGAGCTCATCCCAGCTGTCGATCTCGCGGGTGTTCGCGGCGCGGTGGGCCTTGGCGCGGGCGAGGAGGTTGTCCTGGATCGCCTGCAGACGCTGGACGACGGTGGCGACGAATTCGGCGCGCGGGATGCCGGCCTTCTCGCCGGTGTCGCGGCGGGCGACGAAGACGGCGTTGGCGGCGAAGTCGCGCGGGCCGACCTCGACGCGCAGCGGCACGCCCTTCTTGATCCAGCCCCAGGCCTTGTCGCCGCCGCGGATGTCGCGGTTGTCGACGGTCACGACGAGCTTGCGGTCGTGGAAGCGCTGGGCGGCGAGCTCCTTCTGGAGCGACTGGCAGTAGGCGAGGATGTCGGCCTTGGTGGCGTCGTCCTTGTAGATCGGGCAGATCACGACGTGCTGGGGGGCGAGGCGGGGCGGAGCCACGAAGCCGTCGTCGTCGGAGTGCGTCATGATCATGCCGCCGATGAGGCGCGTGGAGACGCCCCACGAGGTCGTGTGCGCGAACTGCTGCGTGCCCTGGGCGTCCTGGAACTGGATGTTGCAGGACTTGGCGAAGTTCTGGCCGAGGTAGTGCGAGGTGCCGGCCTGGAGGGCCTTGCGGTCCTGCATCATCGATTCGATGCAGAGCGTGTCGACGGCCCCGGGGAAGCGTTCGCCCTCGGTCTTGCGGCCCTTGATGACCGGCATCGCCATGTAGTTCTCGGCGAAGTCGGCGTACACCTCGAGCATCTTATGGGTCTCTTCGATCGCCTCGGCTTCGGTGGCGTGGACGGTGTGGCCTTCCTGCCAGAGGAACTCGGCGGTGCGCAGGAAGAGGCGCGTGCGCATCTCCCAGCGGACGACGTTGGCCCACTGGTTGATGAGGATCGGGAGGTCGCGGTAGGACTGTACCCACTTCGCGTAGGTCTCGCCGATGATGGTCTCGGAGGTCGGGCGGACGATGAGCGGCTCTTCGAGCTCGCCGGCGGGGACGAGCCTGCCGTCCGGGCCGGCCTCGAGGCGGGAGTGGGTGACGACGGCGCACTCCTTGGCGAAGCCGTCGACGTGGGCGGCTTCCTTCTGGATGTAGCTGACCGGGATGAAGAGCGGGAAATAGGCGTTCACGTGGCCGGTCTCCTTGAACATCGCGTCGAGGTCGCGGTGGATGTTCTCCCAGAGGGCGTAGCCCCATGGCTTGATCACCATGCAGCCGCGGACCGGGCTGTTCTCGGCCAGGTCGGCGTGGCGGATCACCTGGAGATACCACTCAGGATAGTCTTCCTGACGGGTCGGGGTAATGGCGGTCTTGGGCTTGGCGGCGGGCTGCTGGGACATGCGGTCAGTAAAGAGGAAAGGGACGCTGAAGGGCAAGAGGACAAGCAAACCGGAGGACCCGAGGGCTTGAGGACCAGAGGTCCGGAGGAGGCTACAGAAGATTGCAGTCGAAATCACCTCTGGCCCTCAGGCCCTCGGGTCCTCGAACTATTATTTCTTCGCCTTCCAGAAACGCGGGCGGCCGCTCATGTCCGGCAGGCCGGCGGCTTCGGCGTAACCCAGCTTGGCCGAGAGCTTCGCCAAGGCGGCGTGCTGTTCGATGCCGGTCTCGCAGAGCACCCAGCCGCCGGCGCGCAGGAACTTCGGGGCGTCGGTCAGGATGCGACGGAGGTCGGCGAGGCCTTCCTCCGGGGCGATCAGCGCGGACTTCGGATCGAACTCGCGGACCTCCGGATCCGCTTCGGCGACTTCGGCTTCGGTGAGATAAGGCGGATTGGAGACGATCAGGTCGTAGGCGTCGGTGACGGCGGCGAACCAATCGGATTCCGCGAAGTTCACACGTTCGGTCAGGTTGCACTGCGCGGCGTTCTCGCGGGCGAGCGCGAGGGCGTCGGCCGAACGATCGACCGCGTCGACCTTCCACAACGGACGCTCGGCGGCGAGGGCCAGCGCGATGGCGCCGGAACCCGTGCCGAGGTCGAGCACGCGCACGGCGTGGTCTTCGGAGAAGAGCGCGAGCACGAGGTCGATGAGCTCCTCGGTCTCCGGACGCGGGATGAGCGCCCGCTTGTCTGACTTCAGCACCAGGTCGCGGAACTCCGCCTTGCCGACGATGTGCTGGAGCGGCTCGCGGTTGCCGCGGCGGACGGTCAGGTCGCGCAGACGCTTCACCTCGTCATCATTGAGCAGGCGTTCGAACTGCAGATACAGGTCGAGCCGCTTCATCCCCAGGCCGGCGGCGAAGAGATGCTCGGCCTCCATGCGCGGCTTTTCCAAGCCCTTGCGCGCGAGGAATTCCGCGGCCTTCTTCAGCGTCTCGAGCAGATTCTGCATCAGCGGGCGGCGGCGCGGGTCAGGCGGTCGTTGTAGGCGGCGCCGATGCCGGCCGGCGGAGCCAGCTCGGCATGGATCGTCTCATAACCCCGGGCGTCGAGCTGACGGAGCAGATCGAAGAGATGACGTGCGGCTTCCTCAGTGGAACCACCCTCCGAGAGCAGGAACACGTCGGCGTTGGCCGGGGCATGCGGGCGGCGACCCAGGAAGAGCACCGCGGAGCGCAGGTTGGCGATGACGGGCAACGTTCCGTTCGGGAAAAGCACGACGCGGGTCGCCGGGCTGTAATGACGCTCGAGCATGCCCGGGGCATCCTGCGCGGCCTGCTGGCTCGCGGCGCGCGTGACGACCTCGATGTCGCCAAGGAGCGAGCGGAGCGTCTCGAGCGGGATCGGGCCGGGGCGGAGCAGACGGGCGCGACCGGGAACAGAAAGGTCAAGGATCGTGGATTCGACGCCGTGGGCGCAGGCGCCGCCGTCGACGATCCAGGGGCAGCGCTCACCCAAGGAATCACGCACATGCTGGGCCTTGGTCGGACTCACGTAGCCGAACGGATTGGCGCTCGGCGCCGCGAGCGGACGCCCGGCGAGACGCAGCACCTCACGGAAGAGCGGGTGGGCGGGGATGCGGACCGCGACGGTGTCCTTGCCGGCCGTGACGAGATCGGGGACGACGGGCTTGCGGCGGAGCACGACCGTCAGCGGGCCGGGCCAGAGCGCAGCGATCTTCGCCAGACGCGGATCCGGTTCGGCCACTTCGGCGAGGGCAGCCTGATCGAGGACGTGCACGATGAGCGGATCCAGGAGCG
>JBEDDU010000222.1:0-5944 GCA_041176065.1 Verrucomicrobiota bacterium
CCTTAGCTCCCTGGGTCGAGGCCGCCGAACCCATGGCGGCGGCGTCCTGGTGGATTTGGATCTTCATGGCGGGGTGGGACGCAGAGTGCCGCCGACGCCGCCTCCGGGCAAGCGTCTAACCGCAAGGATCAGGCAGGAAGCGGCCGGTTAGCCGACCATGTCCAGACCACGGAGCGTGCCCGTCGACGAAGCGAACTTGTCCGCCTCGATGCCCATGCGCTGGAGCATCGAGACATAAAGGTTGGGCAGCGGGTAGTTGTTCTCGGTGTCGAAGACGTGATGCTGGCCGTGCTTGAAGCCTCCGCCCATGAGCAGGGTCGGGAGGTTCGTGGTCACGTGGGTGCTGGCGTTGCCGAGGTTGCTGCCGTAAAGGATCATCGTCCGGTCGAGGAGCGGCTGGCCGTCTTCCTTGGCCGACTTGAGGTCAGTCATCAGCTTGGCGAGCAGCGTCATGTGCATGCTGTCGATCTGCTTCAGCTGCTCGAGCTTCTTGGCCGACTTCCCGTGGTGGGAAAGGCTGTGGTAGCCGTCGGTGGTCGTGTGGACGTGGTCGATGTCGAGCGCCGGGGTGTTGACGCTGTCCAGCATCAGCGTGACGGCGCGCGAGGAGTCGGTCTCGAAGCACAGGCGGGCCATGTCGTACATCAGGCGGACCTTGTCCATGTACTCCTTAGGCGTGCCGGGATCGCGCGGAGCGGCCGTCTTGGCGACCGGACGGGGCTTACGCTCCCACTCGCGGGACATCTGCATGCGCTGTTCGAGTTCGCGGACGCTCGTGAAATACTGGTCGAGGCGGTCGCGGTCGGTCGCGCCCATGGTGCGACGGAGTTCGCCGGCCTGACCGCCGACGGCGTCCAGGATGCTCTGGCCCAGCTGAAGGCGACGCTCCTGCGCCTTCACCTCGGCTTCGGAGCCGCCCATGAACATCTTGCGGAAGACCTCGGAAGCGCGCTCCTCGGTCGGGATCATCACGCCGCCGGCCGTCCAAGAAAGGCTGCGCGAACCGCGGGCGCAGTTCACGCCCAGCGTCATCGAAGAGAAGCGGGTGAGGTGCCCGATGCGTTCGGCCATGAACTGGTCGAGGGAGATCGTATTACGGAAGCCGCCGCTGCTCGGGTGCGGCGCCGCGGTCAGGAAGCAGTTGTCGGCCGGGTGGCCGCCGTCGACATCAGGGTGCGAGACGCCGGAGAAGACGCTGAAGTCCTCGCGATGCGCCTGCAGGAGTTCGAGATAGGCGGACGGTTTGTAGTCACGCCCCTTGCCCGTCGGGAAGAAGTAGTCCGGGACCAGGCCGAGGTTATTGCAGATACCCAGCATGCGGCGCGGCTTGGCAGCCGGAGCCGGCGCCGCCGCGAAGGCCGGAGTCATCGACTCGAGCATCGGCAGCGCCAGGAGGACGCCCGTGCCGGCGAGGAAACGACGACGGGAGACGGCGCGCTTGAAAGCGACGTAAGGGGCGTCAGCCGGACGGAAAGACGGGGTGGCCATGGGGGTAAGACCTACTTATTGAGGAAAAGTTCGCTGGAAACAAGCCCGTGGACGAGTTCCCGCACCCCGTAACGGCCGGGCTTGGCCCGATCCAGGATGGCCTCGACCTTGGGTCGGTCCGCGAAGCCGACCGGTGACCCGGTCGCGTAGACCGTGAAAAGGCCGACCAGATTGCGAGCCAGCTGGCGTTCGTCGGCGGCGACGATCTGCTTGAATTCGCGGATGTCCTTGAACGGCTTGCCATCGAGGTCTCCGTAGGCTTCCACGGCGAGCGCGTTATGGAAGGCGAACTGCTGGCCGTTCTTGCCGACACCGACCTCGGGCGTCTTGCCGTCCAGCGCGCGATAACGCTCCCGGAAGCCGCCCATGACGTCGAAGCTCTCCAGGGCGAAACCCGGCGGGTCGATCTTGGTATGACAGGAAGAACAGGACTCGAGCGTGCGGTGCTTCTCGAGCTGCTGGCGGATGGTCACGGCGCCACGCGTGTCGGGCTCGACCGCGGGCACGCTGGGCGGCGGGGGCGGCGGCTTGCGGCCGAGGATGCGCTCCATGACCCAGGCGCCGCGCACGACGGGGGAGGTCGTGGTGCCGTTGGCGGTGACCTTGAGGACCGCGGCTTGCGTCATGAAACCGCCGCGCACGCTGCCCGCCGGCAGGGCGACCTTGCGCAGCCGGGCGCCCTCGACGGGCGGAAGCTGGTAGAGCGCGGCCAGCCGTTCGTTGACGAAGACGTAATCCGCGGCGACGACCTCGCGGGCGGGACGATTCGCGCGGACCAGTTCGCCGAAGGTCCGGTGGCTCTCGTCGCGGGCGGACTCGAGCAGATGATCGTCCAGATAATAATCAGGATACAGGAGGCTGTCAGGGTCGTTCGCCCCGGCCTTGCGGAGGTCGAGCCAGTAATCCGCGAAGCTCGTGATGAAACGTTCCGAACGCGGATCGGCGAGGAGCCGGTCGGTCTGGGCACGCAGGACCTCGGGGTCGCGCAGCTTGCCGGCGGCGGCCAGCGCGCGCAGTTCCGCGTCGGGCGGAGAGTTCCAGAGGAAATAGGCGAGGCGGGTCGCGATGGCATGGTCGTCGAGCGGACCCGGCGCCTCGCGGAGATAAAGGTAGGACGGCGAGCAGAGCACCGCGGTATAGCCGGCGAACATCGCCTCGGCGAAACTGCTGCCCGAAGCCAGCGCCCCGCGGATCACCGGCAGGAAACGCACTTCCTCCGCGGCTGACACGGGGCGACGATAGGCCAGGCGGACGAAACGGCGCAGGAGACGTTCGGCGTCGGCCGCCGGATCCTTCGGCACGACGACGTACGGCAGAGCCCCGCCCTTCACCGGCTTGGCCGGCAGGTCGTCGAACAAGACGGCGTAAGGGGCGGCGGGCCACCGAGGAGACAGCGGCCCCTTGACGTCGATCCAGCGCATGACCAGGCCGGGCTGACCTTCGGGCGTGGCGAGGGGATTCTGCGCGCGCGAGGCTCCGGGGCGGGAACGGAAGAAGCGGGTGACGTCGATCTGGATGCTCTCGCCGGCCTTGAGGTAGACGTCGAGTTCGGCGACGGTGACGTCCGCGCCGAGGTCGATCGTGCCGATGCGGCGCAGCACGCGCGGAGGGGTCAGCGCATAGACCGTCACCGGTTCCGGACGACGGCCTTTGCTGATGTTATCGAGGTCGGGAATCTGCCAGCGCACCTTGCCCTTGGACTTAGTGGTGCCGGGCCCGACCCATACGGAGTGGCCGCACAGCTTCACGAGATAACGGCCAGACTGAGGCGCGCGGAAGGTGCCGAACCAGGGCTCGACCGGCTCGTAGGAACCGTGGACCACGCCGACGCCTTCTTCGTCGCGCAAAGCCGGGTTGGACTTCCCCACCGTCGCCGGGGCGCGACCCGCGCGGACGTCGGGCTGACCGACAAAGCCGAGCGTCGGGAAAGTCGCGCGCTCAGGCGACATGTTGAATTCAGAGAACTTCATCTTACCCACGTAACTGCCCTGCTGCCGCGCGTAGTGACGACGGCTTCCGGTTTCGTCGGGCGCGACCGAAGAGACGAACGCCGAGCGCAGGGCCTCTTCCGCCGCGGAGAGGTAACGCTGCATCTGGACATGCGAGACATCCAAGGCCGCGCCGGTCTTGTTGAAGCGATGCGCGTCGGTGTCCTCGGGCAGGGATTCTTTGATGTCGAGCCACGGCGCCCGGAGCAGGTCGCGGAGGGCGTTCTCATACTCGAAGCGGTTCATGCGGCGTTCGACCGAACGCCCCTCCGCCGCGATGCGCGCGGCATCCTGCTTCGCCAGCGACGCCGCGAGCCCGCCGAGGTAGGCTGACTGCTGGCCGGCTTCAGGGCGCGCCTTCTTCTTCGGCGGCATCTCGCCGGAAGCGACGCGGTCATGGACCTTGGTCCAGACCTCGAAAGCCCGGCGGTCGGTGAGATCGGACTTCAAGGAGGTCAGATCCAGGCCGCCTTTCTTGACCTCGCCGTCATGGCACTCGACGCAATGCTTCTCCAGGAACGGCGCGACCTGCGCACGGGCGCACCAGGGCGAAAAAGCCAGCAACAGGGCGAGAAGACGGACGTTCATGGGAAAGGTAAGCATATGACACCGGCAACCCCGAGAAGTTGCCGAAGCAAGCCGCCCTGCAATAGGAAGTTATGCCGAGACGAGGACCCCAGGGCTCGGAGGTTGTCCCGACAAGGGCTTCGGCCTGCCCTCCCCCATGCTTTCCATCATCCGTTCGGCCGCCTTGGTCGGAGTCGAAGCCGTCCCGGTCGAGATCGAGGTGAATACCGGAGAGAAAGGCGAACTCGGCCTCTGGCTGGTGGGCCTGCCCGACGCCGCGGTCAAGGAATCCGAGGAACGCGTCCAATCCGCCCTCCAGAACAGCGGCCTGCGGCTGCCGGAGACGCGGACGACCATCAACCTCGCCCCGGGCGACCTGAAGAAGGAAGGTGCGATCTACGACCTGCCGATCGCCCTCGGCATCGCGGCTTCGACCGGACAGCTGGACCGCGCGTTCCTCCGGCACTACCTCATCGCCGGCGAACTGGGCCTGAGCGGCGCGACCCGTCCGGTACGCGGCGGCGTGGCGATGGCGATCCTGGCCCGTAAGTCTGGCCTACGCGGCGTCATCCTGCCCAGAGCCTCCGCCGAAGAGGCGGCGCTCGTGGGCGGCGTCGAGGCGATTCCGGCCGACACCCTCGACGGTGCCTTGCGCTTCCTCACCGGCGAAAAGCAGGTGAGCCCGCTCTCACCTCCGCCGGCGGAGGTCGCCACCGCGGACGGACAGCCCGACTTCGCGGAGGTGAAAGGCCAGCTAGCGATCCGGCGGGCGGTCGAAGTCGCCGCGGCCGGCGGGCATAACCTGCTGATGATCGGCCCGCCTGGTTCAGGGAAATCGCTCATCGCGAAACGCATCCCGACCATCCTGCCGCGCCCGGACGCGGAGGAATTCCTCGAGATCCTCGGCGTGCATTCCGCCGCCGGCACGGGCCTCGCCGAAGGACGGCGCGGATGGCAGCGGCCGTTCCGCTCGCCGCACCACACCATCAGCGACATCGGCCTCATCGGCGGCGGCAGCATCCCCGGGCCCGGCGAAGTCTCGCTGGCGCACCTCGGGGTGCTCTTCCTCGATGAGCTGCCGGAGTTCCGACGCTCGGCCTTGGAGGTGCTCCGTCAGCCGCTCGAGGACGGACAGGTCACCGTCTCGCGCGCGGCGGCCAAGGTCACGCTGCCCTCGCGGCTGATGCTCGTCGCAGCGATGAATCCTTGTCCCTGCGGGCACCTCGGCGACCGTCGACGCGAATGTCGCTGCTCGCCGATGCAGGTGCGCAAATACCGCGGCAAGATCTCGGGTCCGCTCCTGGACCGCATCGACATCCAGGTCGAGGCGCCCGCGCTGACGCTGGAGGAACTGCGCGACGCCGCGCCGGGCGAGACTTCGGCGGCGATGCGCGCCCGGGTCGAAGCCGCGCGTGAACGGCAGCGGCGGCGGTTCGGCGCACGGGCCGGCGGCTGCAACGCGCTGCTCGGCGGCCGGGAACTCCGCGAATACTGCGCCCTCGAGCGGGCACAGGGCGACCTTCTGCAACAGGCCATGGAGAAACTCGGCCTTTCGGCCCGGGCTTACGACCGTATCCTGCGGGTGGCCAGGACCATCGCCGACCTCGCCGAGTCGGACCGCATCGCCACGGCACATCTGCTGGAGGCCATCCATTACCGTTCGTTGGACCGGCAATGAAAACACTCGCCCGTCCTCGGGAAAACCGTCCAATGAAGGCCTCCCCATGAAATCCCTGCTCAAGCTCGGGCTCTTCAGCCTGCTCGCCCTCCTCACCCTGCCCCTCGGGGCCGCGGACAAGATCCGCGTCCTGATCCTCGACGGCCGCAACAACCACGACTGGGTCCGCACCACCGCGTCCACCAAGGCCACGCTCGAGGCCACGGGACGCTTCGTCGTGACC
>JBEDDU010000223.1:0-2799 GCA_041176065.1 Verrucomicrobiota bacterium
CCATGGAGCGCGAGGACCTTGGCTTTGATGTTCTTGCCGTCGGCCGGGGTCGGGGAGTCGAGACCGCCGTGGAAGCTGACGACGCCCTTCACCTGGGCTCCGGAGCGGGCGAGCTCGATCACCGTCGTGCCGCCGAAGCAGTAGCCGGTCGCGGCGAGCTGGGAGGCGTCGGTGCGTTCGTCGCGGGCGAGGACGTCGAGACCGGCGTTGACGCGCGATCGGAGGAGGGTCCGGTCGGCCTTGTATTTGCCCGCTTCCTTGCCGGCGGCCGGAGGCTGGGGGCGGACGCCTTTGCCGTAGATGTCGGCGACGAGGACGTTGTAGCCGAGCGCGGCCAGCTTGCGCGCGGCTTCTTTCTCGTGGTCGCTGATGCCCGTCCATTGGTGCACGACGAGCACGCCCGGGCGCTTGCCGGACACGGCGTCGTCATAGGCCTGCCAGCCTTCGCAGAGGACGTCGCCCGACTTATACTCGATGGCCTTCTCGACGAGGGCGGCCGGGAGCGAGGCGAACGAACCGAGGACGGCGAGCAGGGCGGGCAGGATGGCTTTCATGCGGGCGAATCTACGCAGCCTTCCCGTCGGCGCAAGCGCCTACCTGCCTCAGGCGAGCCCGCGCTTGGTCGACGCCGCGAAGTCCACGAAGGCCTTCACGACGCGGCTCGAGGCCTCGGGCAGAGCCCGGGCCTTCTCGATGGCCTGCGTGGTGTTGAGGCCGTCGCGGTAGAAGAGGCGGTGCATCAGCTTCGCCGTGGCGATCTCTTCGTCGGTGAAGCCCGAACGCTTCAGGCCGACGGCGTTGATCATCTTGGTCTCGCACGGATTGCCGTCGGCGATGACGAAAGGCGGCACGTCCTGGACGCACTTGGAGCAGGCGGCGACCATCGCGTGGTCGCCGATGCGGCAGAACTGGTGGATGCCGGCGTTCCAGCCGATGTTGACGTGGTCGCCGACGTGCACGTGGCCGGCGACGGCGGAGTGGCTGGAGATGACGAGGTGGTTGCCGATCACGCAGTCATGCGCGATGTGCGAATAGGCCAGCAGGACGTTGTCGTCGCCGAGGATGGTCCATTCGCCTTCCTGGGTGCCGAGGTGGACGCTGACGTATTCACGGAAGACGTTGCGTGCGCCGACCTTCAGGCCGGGCTTGCCGGGGCGGGCCTTCAGGTCCTGCGTGCGGCCGCCGATCAAGGCGTAGGGGAACACTTCGCACTGCGGGCCGAGCTGCGTGTAGCCGTCGACCGTCGCGTGGTGGTGCAGCACGCAGCCGTCGCCCAGCGTCACGTCGCCGCCCACGTAGGCGTAGGCGCCGATGACGACGTCCTGGCCGAGCTTGGCTCCGGCTTCGACGATCGCGGTGGGGTGGACTTGCGTGGCCATCCGGTTCAGCCGTTGGGCGAGTCGGCGATGGTGAAGAGCAGTTCGGCGGACGAGACGCACTCGCCGTTGACGAGGCATTCGCACTCGGCGGCGGCGATGCGGCCGCGGACCTTGGTCAGCTTGGCGCGGATCTCGAGGGTGTCGCCCGGGGTGACGGCCTTGCGGAACTTCACCTTGTCGGCGCTCATGAAGAAGACGACCTTCGGGGCTTCGTCGGCGGCGCCGCGGCGCAGCATGATGAGTCCGGCGGCCTGGGCCATCGCCTCGACCTGCAGGACGCCCGGCATGACCGGCTGGCCCGGGAAGTGGCCCTGGAAATATGGCTCGTTGATCGTGACGTTCTTGATCGCGACCAAGGACTCGTCGTTGAGCTCGACCACGCGGTCGACCATCACGAACGGGTAACGATGGGGCAGGGCGTTGAGGATCTGGCGGATGTCGAGCGCCGAGCCCACGGGGGCGGTCGGGGCTTCGACCTTCGGGCCGGCGGGAGCGGCCTTGGCCTTGGGCGCCTTGGATTCCTGCCACTGCTTGCGCACGGCCGCGGCGAGGCGGGCGTTGAGGGCGTGGCCGGGACGCACGGCGATGATGTGCGCCTTGAGGCGGACGCCGGCGAGGACGATGTCGCCGACGATATCGAGGATCTTGTGGCGGACGAGCTCGTCCTTGAAGCGCAGGGGCTCCTTGCTGACGATCTTGTCGCCCTTGAGGATGATCGCGGAGTCGAGCGTGCCGCCCTTGATGAGGCCTTTCTCGATGAGGCCTTCGATGTCCTCGTAGATCGTGAACGTGCGGGCCGGGGCGATCTGCGCCTCGTAGGTCTCGGCGTCGATGTCGATCGTCAGGTGCTGCGTGTGGATGCCGCGGTCGTCGGCGGAGGTGCACGTGATGCGCAGGCCGTCGAAGGGCAGGGCGATGATGGAGCGGCTGCCTTCGTTGATCGTGATCGGGTGCGTGAGCGTGAAGGTCTCGCGAGGAGCGTCCTGTTCGACGACGCCGCACTGGTGGATCAGCGTGGTGAAGGGGCGGGCGGAACCGTCGACGATGGGCGGCTCGGAGGCGTCGAGCTCGATGATGGCGTTGTCCACGGCCATGCCGCTGAGGGCCGAGAGCACGTGCTCGATGGTGTGCAGCTTGACGGTGTCGGAAGAGACGGTCGTCTTGCGCTCGAGTTCGGTGATCATCTCCGAGACCGGGCGCACCTCAGGCTTGCCGAAAAGGTCGATGCGGCGGAAGACCAGGCCGGTGTCCGGGGCGCCGGGTTTGAGGGTCAGGGTGACTTCCTGCCCCGTATGGAGGGCTTTGCCCTTTACGGAGGCTTCTTTGCCAAGGGTGCGCTGTTTCATGCCGTTCACACAGTTATTCACACCCCCCTCCCTCTGTAAAGGCCTACTTTCGAGGGGTTTGGGGTGGAATTCAC
>JBEDDU010000224.1:0-4155 GCA_041176065.1 Verrucomicrobiota bacterium
CGGAGGCGACCCTCGCCGCCTTCCGCGACTACCTCGTCGGCATCAAGGGCCCGCTCACCACGCCGACCGGCGGCGGTATCCGCTCCCTGAACGTCGCCCTCCGTCAGCAGCTCGACCTCTACGTCTGCCTCCGCCCCGTGCAGTGGTTCACCGGCGTGCCTTCTCCGGTCAAGAATCCGGGCAAGGTCGACATGGTGATCTTCCGTGAGAACACCGAGGACATCTACGCCGGCATCGACTTCGAAGCCGGTTCGGAGATCGCCCTGAAGACCCTCGAGTTCATCAAGACCAACTTCCCGAAGGAGTTTAAGAAGATCCGCTTCGGCGCCGAGCAGCCGGCCACGGTCGGCCTGGGCATCAAGCCGGTGTCCCGTCCGGGTTCCGAGCGTCTCATCCGCTCGGCGATCCAGTACGCCATCACCAACAAGCGCAAGTCGCTGACCCTCGTCCACAAGGGCAACATCATGAAGTACACCGAAGGCGCCTTCATGAAGTGGGGCTACGACCTCGCCAAGAGCGAGTTCGGCGCGGTCGAGATCGACGGCGGTCCCTGGTGCAAGATTCCCGAAGGCAAGCCCGGCGCCGGCCTCGTCATCAAGGACGCCATCGCCGACATCACCCTCCAGCAGGTGCTCACGCGCCCGACCGACTTCGACGTCATCGCCACGCTGAACCTCAACGGCGACTACCTCTCCGACGCCCTCGCGGCGCAGGTCGGCGGCATCGGCATCGCCCCCGGCGGCAACATCAACTACCTCACCGGCCACGCGATCTTCGAAGCGACCCACGGCACCGCGCCGAAGTATGCCGACAAGGACGTCGTCAATCCGGGTTCCGTCGTGCTCTCCGGCGAGATGATGCTCCGCTACATGGGTTGGACCGAAGCGGCCGACCTCGTGCTCAAGGGCCTCAACGGCGCCATCGGCGGCGGCCGCGTCACCTACGACTTCGCCCGCCAGATGCAGGGCGCGACCGAGATCAAGTGCTCGGAGTTCGGCGACGCGATCATCGCGTCGATGTGAACGCACCCGCGGTCCTTCTCCCGCTCGCCGTTGGCGGCCCCTTGGGGCTTGCCAACGGTTTGTTTTTGGGCGGTAATAGGGGTCAACTCAACGCACCATGAAAACCGCCTTCACCGCCCTCGCCCTCGCCGTCTTCGCCGCAGGCGGTCTCGCCCAGGAGCAGGGCGCCGCGCCCGCTCCGGTCTCGGCTTCCACCCAGGATCTTTCCCTCCGCGGCGCCATCGCCTGGCAGGGTAAGAATGTCTTCCGCGGCATCGAGCGATCCGACAGCCAGGGCCTCATCCAGACCTCCGTCACCTTGGATTACAGCGCCCCCGGCCTGAGCGGCCTCTCGATCTACGGCAGCTTCTTCAACGCCGACTCCGTCGAGCGCACCTATGCCGTCGGCCTCCGCCGGGACTTCTCCTTCGGGGAGATCGACGTCGGCCATCAGCGTCTGACCGCGACGACCGTCCGCTCCATCGCCACGCACGGCGTGACCCAGATCGACTCCAACCGCGAAGTCTACGCCGGTGTCTCGCTTTCCGGCGTCGCCCTCAAGCCTTCGACCTATGTCTACCACAGCACCGAGCTGCAGCAGACCACCGTCGAGGTCGCGGGCGCCAAGTCCTTCGCGGGCTCCAACGTCGGCCTCGCCGGCTGCGACATCATCTTCAAGGCCTATGCCGGTTACACCGACGCCTCGACCTCGGTCTATGCGGTCCAGAACGCCTATCGTTACCTCGGCGCCTCCCTGGACGTCACCCGCCAGGTCGGCCGGGGTCCGGAACTCGGCGCCGGCGTCAGCTGGGCCCATAACAGCGACCGCCAGGAACTGACCGCCGGTTCGGTCTTCTGGGGCCGGGTCTACGCCAAGTTCATCTTCTGACCTGCCGTCCGGCAGGGAAGGGCAGGGAGGCACGGCCTAGGCCGTGCCTCCCTTGTTTTTGGCCTATTTGAGCCAGCCCCCCGCCGGGCCGCATTCGGGTGTTGACGGAGGGGGGTCCTTTCCCATGTTCCCGCTTTCCCTCTTTATGAAGACCACGCTAGCCAAGAACGTGCAGCTCAAGGACAAGACCTGGTACGTCGTCGACGCCAAGGACCAGGTCCTGGGCCGTCTCGCCGTCAAGATCGCCAATATTCTCCGCGGCCGTCACAAGCCCACCTACACCCCCCACGTCGACACCGGTGACTACGTCATCGTCATCAATGCCGACAAGATCCGCCTCACCGGTTCCAAGGAAGAGGACAAGACCTACATGTTCTACACCGGCTGGGTCGGCACCGCCTACCGCCGCACCGCCGCCGCCATGCGCGAGCGCCGTCCGGAGTTCCTCATCACCCACGCCGTCAAGGGCATGCTCCCCAAGAACCGCCTCGCCAACGCCATGCTCCTGAAGCTGCGCGTCTACGCCGGCGACAAGCATGACCACGCCGCTTCCAATCCGATCCCGTTCAAGGGTTAATCGACCGATCCATTCGCAATGAGCGCCAAGTCCTCCGCCATCCTCGCCGTCGGCCGTCGCAAGACCGCCTCGGCCCGCGTCCGCCTTTCCCGCGGCACCGGTTCCATCGTCGTCAACGGCAAGCCCGTCGAAGAGTACCTTTACACCGAGGCTCTGGTGAAGTCCGCCACCCTCCCGATCACGACCGCCGGCCTTGACGGCCAGCTCGACGTCGTCGTCCGCGTCATCGGCGGTGGCCCCAACGGCCAGGCCGGCGCCATCTCCCATGGCCTCGCCCGCGCGATCCAGAAGATGGACGCCACCCTCCGCGCTCCTCTGAAGAAGGAAGGCCTCCTTACCCGCGACGGTCGCATGCGCGAACGTAAGAAGCCCGGCCGCCCCGGCGCCCGCAAGCGCTTCCAGTTCTCCAAGCGTTAATCCGCGAAGGGACAGGAAACCTCGAAGGCCCCGGCACCCCGGGGCCTTTTTGTTGCCCAATCCGCCCAGTCCAGCCATCAGTTCGACAACCAAAACCACCAGACTCTCAAGCCATGTCCCAAAACCTGACCAAGGTCGGCATCGTCGGCGCCTCCGGGTACACCGGGGAGGAGCTCGTCCGCGTCCTGGCCCGCCACCCGCGGGTCAGGCTCGCCGCCGTGTGCTCGCGCACCTTGGCCGGCAAGTCCGTGGCCGACGAGATCCCGCGCCTCCGCGGCGTCGTGGATCCGGCGCTGCAGTTCTCCGCCTCCTCGCCCGAGGAATGCGCGAAGTCCGACGTGGACGTCTGGTTCCTGGCTTTGCCCCACGGCGTCGCCGCCGAATACGCCGCGCCGCTCGTCGCCGCGGGCAAGCGGGTGCTCGACCTTTCCGCCGACTTCCGTCTGCGCGACCTCGCGCTGTACAAGAAGTATTACGGCCATGATCATCCCGCGCCGGCGCTCGCCGCGCAGGCCCGCTACGTCATCCCGGAACTGCAGGCCGACGATTCCTGGAAGTCCGCGAAGCTCATCGCCTGCCCGGGTTGCTATCCGACCAGCATCCAGGTGCCGCTCGTGCCGCTCCTGCGCGCCGGCCTGCTCAAGCCCGAGCCGGGCCGCCTGATCATCAATTCCTACAGCGGCGTCTCCGGCGCCGGCAAGAAGGCCGACGTCGCCTTCCTGTTCTCCGAGCGCGACAGCTCGATCAAGGCCTACGGCATCCCCGGTCACCGGCACATCGCCGAGATCGAGGAGCAGTTCGGCGCCGCCGCCGGCCAGCCGGTCGTGGTCCAGTTCAATCCGCACCTCGCGCCGATGCACCGCGGCATCGCCACGACCATCGTCGTGCCCGCCCCGGGCGTCACCGTCGCGCAGGTCGAAGCCGCCTGGCAGCAGGCCTATGCCGGCCGTCCGTTCGTGACCCTGCTCCGGTCGGGTGAGTTCCCTGACACCGCGCACGTGGCCAACACCAACCGGGTCGCCTGCTCCGTCATCGCCGACGCGCGCACCGGCAACCTCATCATCACCTCCGTGATCGACAACCTCCTCAAGGGAGCGGGCGGCCAGGCCGTCCAGAACCTCAACCTGATGATGGGTTGGGACGAGGCCGAAGGCCTGCGCTGATCTTTCCATGTCCATCGAGTTCACCAACGATTCGCCGGGCGTCTCCGACGTGCCCGGCTTCCGCGTCGGCGCCGCCGGCTGCGACATCCGCAACAAAGGCACCGACCG
>JBEDDU010000225.1:0-8449 GCA_041176065.1 Verrucomicrobiota bacterium
GGCATATTTCACGATAAAAGCGCCATGGCTCCCGGCCCCGCGCCGCCGTGTCTTGACCCCTGCGCCCCTCCCCTTCCATCCTCCGGCATGGCCCGCACCCTCACCCTCAGCTTCTCCTGCCCTGACACCAGCGGCATCGTGGCCGAGGTGTCCTCGTTCGTGGCCGGCCACAAAGGCTGGATCACCGAAGCCAGCCAGCACACCGAGAACGAACTCGGACGATTCTTCATGCGCGTCGAGATCCGCGCCGAGTCCCTCGACTTCCCCGCCGAGGAGTTCGCCGCGCGCTTCGCCCCGGTGGCCAAGAAGTTCGCGATGGACTGGAAGGTCTCCGACTCCGACCAGCCGCGCCGCGTCGTCCTGCTCTGCTCCAAGCAGGAGCACTGCCTCTACGACCTCCTCGCCCGTCACGTCGCCCAGGACTTCCCGTTCGTCGTGCCCTGCGTCATCTCGAACCACGAGAACCATCGCAAGATTGTCGAAGCCCACGGCATCCCCTTCCACTACGTCCCGGTCACGCCCGAGACGAAGCAGGCCGCCTATCGCAAGATGGAACAGCTCTTCCGCGAGGCCAAGGCCGACCTCATCGTGCTCGCCCGCTACATGCAGGTGCTCGACGAGCAGATGTGCCGCGACTTCGCCGGCAAGATCATCAACATCCACCATTCGTTCCTGCCCTCCTTCGCCGGCGCGAAGCCTTACCATCAGGCCCACCGCCGCGGAGTTAAGCTCATCGGCGCCACCTGCCATTTCGTCACCCCGGAGCTGGACGAAGGTCCGATCGTCGAACAGGACGTGATCCGCATCGACCACTCGGACACGCCGGAAGACATGGCCCATCTGGGCAAGGACATCGAGAAGGTGGTCCTCGCCCGCGGCCTGCGCGCGGTCGTCGAAGACCGCGTCCTGCTCGCCGGCAATAAGACCGTTATCTTCCGTTAAAAGCTGAGGTTTTCGGCGGTTTTTACGTTGGCGAACCAAAGGCCGGAAGCCAAGGTGACGCCACCCCTCCCCATGCGACTGCTTTGCGCCCTCCTGCTCGCGGCTTCCGCCGCGTACGCCGTTTCCCCCGAAGAGATCACGCCCACCAAGAAGGCTCCTTTCGTCCAGCCCGCCGAGGCAGATCGCGCCGCGCTGCACAAGGCCATCAAGGACTACATGGCGTTGGAACCGGGGACCTTCGCGGCCCACGCCGGCGCGCGCGACTTCCCGGGTGTCGTCGAAAGCAAGGAACGCGTCGCCCGCACGGTCGCCTACGACTCCAACCTCGTCCACCGCTGGGACACGAAGAACGGCGGCGCCCCCAACCTCTACACGAGCCCCGACGTCTGGCAGGAGACCGGACTTTACGCCGCGCCCGGCGAAGTGGTCGTGGTGAAGGTCGCTTCGCTGCCCGAACACCGCACGATCAAGGTCATCGTCGGCTGCCACCGCGACGGCCTGCTCAAGCTCGAGAAATGGAACCGCTTCCCGCTCATCGCGCGCACGTTCGAACTCAAGGTCGGCGAGAACAAGATCGCCAACGCCTTCGGCGGCCAGCTCTTCATCCAGAGTTCGCACAAGGACTGGCGCAAGCCGATGAAGGCGTCGCCGGCCACGCCTTTGCAGTTCAGCAACGCGGTGGCGATGCCGACCTACGTCCTCGGCAAGGACTCTCCCGAATCCTGGGCCAAGGCCAAACAGCTCCCCGCGCCTTGGGTCACGCTCTCCGGCCGTCAGGTCATCCTCCACGTCCAGGCCTCGGCCGTGAAGGACCTCGCCGACCCGAAGGGCCTCTTGGAATGGTGGGACAAGGCGATGGCGCTCGAGGACGACCTGATCGCCCTCCGCCGCCTGGCGCCAGAACGCGTAGTCCCTGACCGCCAGATCTCCGCGGGCTTCATGCACTCCGGGTATCCGTTCATGTGCTGGATCGACCCCTCCCAGAAAGACAGCGTCGACCTGCCCAAGCTCATGAAGGAAGGCAACTGGGGCTTCTTCCATGAGCTCGGCCATAATCACCAATGCTCGGCCTGGACGTTCACGGGCCAGACCGAGGTGACCTGCAACCTCTTCTCGCTTTACGTGATGGAGAAGCTCGTGGGCAAGCCGACCGGACGAGGCCATCCTTCGATGGAGAAGCTGGACGAACTCCTCGCGAAACGCTTCGCCGCCGAACCGAACATGGGGCCGTTCGAACAGCTCGCGACCTTCGTCGTGCTCATCCGCGCCCATGGCTGGGCCCCGTTGCGCGAGACGCTCCGCTCTTACGCGACCGAAGCCGCCCCCAAGGGCTCCACGAAGGAACAGCTGCAGGACATCTTCGTCCTGCGTTACGGCAAGGCCGCCAAGGCCGACGTCAGCGACTATTTCACGAAGATGGGCTACCACGTGGCCCCCTCGACCCTGGCAGCCCTCAAGGGCCTCCCGGCCTTCAAGCCGAACCTGCCGACGGCGGCGAAATAATCACCTGGCGCAAGCCGCAAGGCGACGCCTTCTGCCTCGCCCTAAGGCCGTATTTCGGCTTAATCCCGTCTGACCCGTTCCGACGGGCCCATCGACCATGTCCCTCATTTCCCGCCTTTCCGCCCGCCTGCAGAACCACCCCAAGCGCATCGTCTTCCCCGAAGGCACCGACGCCCGCGTGATCCAGGCCGCCCGCCAGTTCGTCGTGAAGAAGCTCGGCGTGCCGATCCTCGTCGGCGACCGCCAGCGCATCAAGGTCAACGCCGCCCGCCTCAACATCAGCCTGGAAGGCATCCGCGTCGTCGAACCCGAACGCAGCGACGAGCTCAAGGGCTTCGCCGAGAAGCTCGAATCGATCCAGCGCTACGGCAACACGAACCTCCAGGGCGACCCCGCCGAACTCGCCCTCAACCCGAACTACTTCGCCTGCCTGATGGTCGCCACCGGCGGCGCCGACGCCCTCATCTCCGGCGCGACGACCCACGCCTCCTCCGGCCTCCGCGCCATCCTGCAGGTCATGCCCCGCCAGGCCGGCGTGGAGACCGTCTCGTCGATGCAGATCCTCGAATCCGAAGAAGGCAAGTTCGGCATCGAAGGCGTGCTCTTCCTCGCCGACTGCGGCGTCATCCCGGAACCGACCGCCGAACAGCTCGCCGACATCGCGGTGACCACCGCCGGACTCGCCGGCCACCTCACCAACACGACCCCGAAGGTCGCGTTGCTCGCCTACTCGACGCACGCGGCCAACCCTCGCCTGGCCTCGGTGAAGAAAGTCCAGGTCGCCACCGACCTCGCCCGCCGCAAGGCCCGCGAGCTCGGCATCACCTGCGACATCGACGGCGAGATGCAGGCCGACGCCGCCATCAACCCCTTCGCGGCCCAGTCCAAGGAGGTCTCCGGCGCCGTCGCCGGCCGCGCGGGCGTGCTCGTCTTCCCGGACCTCAACTCGGGCAACATCGCCTCGAAGATGGCCCAGCACATCGCCGACATCCCCGCCTACGGCCAGATCCTCACGGGTCTCGACCGCCCCGCCGCCGAGATCTCCCGCGGTGCCAGCGCGCATGACATCTTCGGCACGGCGGTCATCGTCGCCGCCCAGGCGGTCGACAAGTCCTACCTCTTCCCGAAGCTCAAGGACGGCCCCGCCGCCTGATCATGCCCGCCCGCAAGCGCTTCGCCGAAAACGTCCCCGGGCTGCTGCTGCGCCCGATGAACCTGGACACCCGCCGCGTCTTCGTGGCGGCGACGCGCATGAACGACGGCAAGACGACCACCTGCCTCGGCCTGACGGCCGCCTTGCAGGCGATGGGCCTGCACGTGGGCTACATCAAGCCGATCGCCCAACGCGTGGTGATGTCGGGCGAAGACCAGGTCGACGAGGATACGCTGCTCATCGACGGGCTCTTCGACCTCAACGTTCCGATCGCGGCGATGTCCCCCGTCGCCATCGGGCCTGATTTCACGAAGCAATACCTGGAGAATCCCGACGAGATCGGACCGCAGCTGAAGGACCGCATCTGCCGCGCGTTCGACCGCACGGCCTACGGCAAGGACATCGTCGTCGTCGAGGGCTCCGGCCACGCCGGCGTCGGCTCGGTCTTCGGCGCCTCCAACGCCGACAACGCCCGCGTGCTCGGCTCCAAGGCCATCATCGTCGCGGCCGGCGGCATCGGGAAGCCGATCGACGAGATCGCCCTGAACAAAGCCCTCTTCGACAAGGCGGGCGTGGAAGTCGTCGGCGCCATCCTCAACAAGGTCATGCCTGACAAACTGGAGTTCATCCGCGACTTCGCGGGCCGCGGCCTGCGCAAGCTCGGCGTACCCCTCCTCGGCGTCGTCCCGCTCCAGGAAACCCTCGTCTACCCCAACCTCGACCAGGTCGCCGATGAGACCAAGGCCCGCTGGATCCACCAGCCGGCCGGACTCCGTCGCGTCCGTCGCGTCGTCATCGGGGCGATGTCCGCCCGGCGCTCCGCCGAATACCTGCGCGTACCCGGCACCCTGGTCATCGTGCCCGGCGACCGCGAGGACCTCCTCGAAGCCTTCATCGCCGGCGTCGGCGCCGAGACGCTCTCCGGGGTCCTCTTCTCGAACGGCCTGCTGCCTAACGAGGACATCGTCCTCCGCCTCAAGGAGGCCGGCATCGCGATGGCCGCGGTCGAGGCGGAGTCCTTCGCGGTCACGGCGCGCATCAACAACATGACGGTGAAGACGATGCGTCAGGACGCCGACAAGATCCCGATCATCCGCAAGATGATCTCGGACTCGGTCGACATCCAAGGCCTGCTGCGCTCGCTCTGAGGTCAGACCGGACGCAGCACTTCGCCCAGACGGGTGAAGTGGCCGTCGTCGAAACCCATCGCGCGCTTCAGATAGGCGTCGCGCTCGATGAGGTTGGGGATACGTACCGCTTCGCCGGCCTGAGCCAACGTGATGAGCCCGCGAAGCCATGCCCAGCGAGCTCCGACGGGTACCGGAAAATCACTGCCATGGAGGAATCGTTCCGTCCTGCCCGACTCCTTGACCTGCTTCAGCACGCCGCTGCGGATGGGACTGTTAAGCGCGCTGGTATCAGCGTACAAATGCGGGAACTCATCCATGAGCCGGATGAGTTCGCCGAAATAATTCGGGTCGAAGAAGTGGCTGTTGCCCGCGGCATGCGCGGCGATGACCTTCACCCCCAACTCCAGAGGCCGGCGGAGGATGCGCGGGTCCTGGTAGGCGCGGTTGATCACCGGGACGGTCATCTCGCCGCCAGTATGACAAAGGAACGGCAGACCGGCGGAAGCCATGCGCTTCCAGAAGGCTTCGTACTGCGGCAGGGAGCAGTCGACGTTCTGGCAATTGGGCAGGAGCTTCAACGCCCGGGCGCCGCCCGCGAGACAGCGCTCCAGTTCCTCGAGGGCATCCTTTCGTCCGGGATGAATCGAGACGGCGGGAACGAACACCGGATGCGCCGCGCAGACCTTGAAGAGATGTTCGTTCGGGACGTAAAACGAACCGAAGTCCAGCTTACGGCCGGTCTCGTCGTAGACCTCATCCTGAGCGAGCAACAAGGCCGCATCCAAGGAGGAACCGGCCACGAGCCCGGCGAGATGACTGACGAAGCTTTTGTCGAACTCCTTCGAGGTCGCCTTCGCCTCCAGGCCGATGGTCCGACGCATGACTTCGCCGAGGACGCGATGCCACAGGCCGTCGAGTCGCAGCCAACAGCCGCTGCCCCCTAGGCCGTTGCCGACCAGATGGACGTGTCCGTCAAAACGGGTCGCGGGCATGGGGCTCAGGCGTCGCGCTTATCGGCGGTGATCCGACCATAGAGCCAGGCGATGCCGAAGAAGGCGACCGCGACGGCGGCGCAGGCGGCGATCCGGCCCAGCATGTCGGTGATGTCGTGCGTGAGCACGCGGGCGGAAGCAATCAGCAGCCCCACGAGGCCGACCATGCGCAACGAGCGGGTGGCCAACAGATGGCCCAGCACGAAGGTCAGGACGGCGGCCAAGGCCCAGAAGAGCGAGACGCCGGCACCGGGCAGGCGTCCGAGCATCACGAAGGCGAAACCGAACACCAAACCCACGCCGAGCAGGGAGCGCTGGACGGTGCCTAAGGCGCCCTGCTCCTTGGTATGCGCCGCCAACATGTGCAAGAGACAGCCCAAACCCAGCAGGACGAGAGGCGTCTGGACAAGGCCGACATGCCTCAGGCCGGAGTTCTCCGCGACGACACCTTGGATGAAGAAGCCGGCGACGGCGCCCCAGATGACCAAGGAGAGATCAGTAGCGGCGACATCGCTTCGGCGCAGCCAAGCGGTCACGCCGGCGAGCAGCAAGCTGGCCGACGCCCAGATCAAGACCAGGCGCCAGCCGGACAGTCCGATCACTTCAGGCACCTTGGGGAACAGACTGATCCAGAGATGATGCGCAAAGGCGAAAAGGACGACCGCCGAGGCGAAGCCCAGCGCGAGACGAAGGACCTTGAAGCCGACCCCCTCATGGCGACGCAGCCACCAGAGACCGATGAGATTGAGCGTGGCCACCACGCCTGCCCAAGCCGCCGCCCAGGCGAAGGATGAGAATCCGACGGCATTACCCCAGAAGACGACGAGGAAGGAGGTGACAAGATAGCCCGGCAGAGCCGCCCAGAGCACCGCAGGTCGGAAACGGATGACCGCCGCCAGCAGCAGCACGAGCCAAGGCCAGGCATTGTCGGCACGAGGGAAATCCGCCTGCACCGAGAGGACAGCCACGGCGAGGCCGAGGATGCCGAGCGCCCTACGCACCTGTTCCCAGCCGGAGACCCGCTCCCAGTCTTCACGGAAGGCGAGCATGACCGCCAAGCCCGCCAGACCAGCCAGACTCAGCCAAGGCTCACGGGAAGGAGAATCGACGAAGGCCAGCACGGCGACGCCGGCGAGAAGTTCCGCCCCCCAGCGGACCAAGGCGGAGCCGGTCCGCGCCCCGACCACCTGGGTGGACAAGGCCGCGAGGACCCAGATCAGCCAGACCAGATGGGGATCGACCAACCAAGCGAGCCCGGCGCCCGCGAAAGAAACCGCTCCGAGGAGCAGGACCTCGCAGACGAGACGCGTGCGATCACGCTCCAGCAAGCCGGCGAGCGCCGCGATGGCCGCGATGAGCAACGAGACGGTGGCGCGGTCGGTTTCTCCGCCCCGGGCGACGAACAAGGCGATGAGGGCCGGAGCGAAGAAGCCCGCCAGCTGGAAAGCCGAGCGCGCGTCCCGTCCCAGGAGCACGGCGTCGTCCTTGACCAATCGTTCGCCCAGCCAGAACGCGAAGAACGAACCGAGCGCCGCCAGCTGCAGCGGCAGATAGGACGCATCCTTGGTCGGCATCGCGTCGTAAAGGAACAGCAGGCAGGCCTGCGAACCGACGAGGCCCAGCACGCCGGCCGAGCCCCACGGACCACGGACCATCAGGATGACGCCCAGCAAGGCGATCAGAGCGGCCCCGACGGCGGTCGGCCAAGGAGCCGCGCCGCTACCGATCGAGAAGTAGACCGCGACGGCGGCGAAGACCACGGCAAGCTGCCCGAAGAGCTTGCTGGAGCGCCAGACAGCGAGAGCGGCGACGGCGAGAGCGACCACGAACTGGACGATCGCCGCTTCGGTCGGCCCCTCGAACAGGCGCATCTTATCCAAACCATAGGTAGCCCAAGCGGCGAACTGCCAGACGGCGAGACCAGCGGCGGCGACGACTTGTCCGAGATCGGCCCGCTTGGCGGAAAGACGGAGCCCACCCCAGAAAAGACCCGCGCCGACCAACGCGACTTCCAAGACGCGTACGATCGGCGGGATGGTGGAGCGCAAGTTAAGCCAGATCCCCAGGAAGACGACGGCGGCCACGGCGAGGATGCCACCGGCACGCACGGCCCACCAAGCCCCGAGGGCATACTCCCCCTTGAGGTCGGAAGGCGGGAGGAGTCCCAGGTCGCGAAGGCGCTCGAACAGCGGGTCAGGCTGCGCGACGGTCGGGGTCGACGGAGTCGACGGCACTGGTGCGGATCTTGCTGGCAGCGGAGGCGGCAACACGGGGGCTGGCCAGGTGCGGCGGCCACCTTTGCGACAGCAACGGCGGGCGCGGCGGCCGCGACAGGCGTGCGTTCGGCCAAGGCCTGCACGCGCTTCTCCAAAGCCTTCACTTCACCGATCAACATGAAGAAACGGATCGGAATGAACACGAGCAAACCAAGGAAGGCCAAGACCGCGACGACCCCGAAGAATTCCTCGAACTGCATGCGGGTAATCTGGACGATAATCAGAATATGGCGAGGCCTAGCTTAGGCCGCCGGCATCGAATAAATCGATGTCAGGCCCGGCTCAGACCACCCGATTTCCCCGCAGCCAGACCCCGGCGACGGCAGGAATGGAATTCGAGCCATCCCAGCGTAGGGCCACGAGGTCAGCGGGCCGCCCGGCCGCCAGCATCCCCCTGCCCCCGACCTGGCGGCCGGGCGACGAGGTCATCAAGGCAAGGGCTTCGCCCAGATT
>JBEDDU010000226.1:0-7540 GCA_041176065.1 Verrucomicrobiota bacterium
CCCTCGGTCAAGCCCCCTTTCCATTCCCTTGCGATTGTGGGCAAGTTCGGTTGGCTGGGGCGATGTCCGGCCATCCCGCCCTTTTCCTCGACCGCGACGGTAACCTCATCCGCGACCACCACCACACGTGCCGGGAGGAGCAGATCGAGCTGATTCCGGGCGTCAAACCCGCCTTGGAGGCCTGCCTGCGGGCCGGCTACCGGCTATTCATCCTGACCAACCAGAGCGGCATCAACCGGGGTATCTTCACCTGGGACCAATACCACGCCTGTAACCGTCGGATGCTCGAGCTCCTCGCCTTGCCGTCGCCTGGCATCCTGGAAATCAAGGCCGCCCCGGAGCGTCCGGATGAGCCTTCGCTTTATCGCAAGCCGAGCCCACGCTTCATCCTCGAGAAAATCGCCGAGCACGGGCTCGACCCGACCCGTTGCTGGATGACCGGCGACCGCGTGACCGATTGGGAAGCAGGCTTCAACGCGGGCATTCGCTCGTGCGCGATGCGCAGCGGCGCAGCCAAGCCCGAGGAGCTCGCGCAGGCCGCCGCCCGTGGATTCGCGGTGCACGACGACTTCCCGGCGTTCGTGCGGGCCGAGCTCAAACTGGCTTTCTAAGCCAACAAAAAGGACGAACCCGAGGGTTCGTCCTTTGATCGCCTGAACGGGAAGGTTAGGCCTTGGGCTTTTCCTTCTCGCAGGGGCACTTGCCGTCCTTCTTCTCTTCGCCGGCGGCAGCCTTGGGCTTTTCCTTTTCGCACGGGCACTTGCCGTCCTTCTTTTCTTCGGCGACGACGGAGGCCTTGGGCTTTTCCTTTTCGCAGGGGCACTTGCCATCCTTCTTCTCTTCGGCGCTGACGAAGGAAGCGGTGACGGCCAGGAGACCGACGGTGAGAGCGAGGAGCTTGAGGAACTTGGAGTTCATGGTGTGGACCCTTAGTGTCGCCTATATTCCGAGTAAGTCAATCGGGCCGACGGTATGCGCGGAGGGGATTCCCCTCAGGGGGAGAGTGCGTTGCGGAGCTTGCCGAGTTCGGGCATAATTTTCTGCAAACCACTGCCAGGCAACCAGTTGCTACCGCTTTTGGTCTGATAGACATGCCCTTTATTGACGCAAGTGAGGTCCTTGATCGCCGGAATCCGACCCATTTCAGCGATTTTTTCAGGATGCCTTACGATGGCCCCGTTCGTCTCGGAGTTCTGAATCCAGATCACGGCATCGGGCTTGGCCTCCGCCAGCAGCTCCCAGTCGAACTTCACCCAGGAGCCCTGGCTGAGGCCCGAGCGGAACGCCACGTGGGCCAGCGGCTCGGCGAGATAACTTTCCGGTCCGGCCATGACGCCGTCCCAGATGATGATGATTTTCTTCGGCGGCGCCGATGAGCCGGCGGCCATCCGTATGACGATTTCTTTCGCGGCTTGGCCGCGGCCGGTCGCTTCGCCGAGCAGGGTGATGTCCTTGCGCACCGAATCAGCGGACTCGGCGTGCAAGATGACGGCGCGCAGGCCGGCCTGCGCGCACTTCTCCGCCCAGAGCGGATTCGCCATGCGTGGTAAGACCACGAGTTCGGGTTTGGCTTTCAGCAACCGCTCGAGGTCAGGCAGGAACACGTCGGCGTCCCGCGCGGCCGGATGGTCCTTCGGCAACGGACACCAGCGGGTCGCCATGACGATCTCCTCCGCGCAGCCGAGGTCGAGCAGCGTCTGCGTCGCGCCCGGGCTGTAGCTGGCGATGCGCTTTCCCGCCGCGCTCAGCGTGAGGCAGCTCGCGAACCAGAGGAGCAACGCGCGCATCAGGCCGAAAGCAAACGGGCGAGGCGCATCGCCGAGTCGAAGCTGCCGCGGTCCGCCTTGCCTTTGCCGGCGAGCTCATAGGCGGTGCCGTGGTCCGGGCTGGTGCGGATGTGGCGCAGCCCTAGGCTGAGATTGGCCGACGTCGAGAAGTCCACGGCCTTGAGCGGCGCGAGGCCTTGGTCGTGGTAGATCGCGGCGACGGCGTCGAACTCACCCTGCAGGTGGCGATGGAAGACCGTGTCGCCCGGCAGCGGGCCGGTGACGTCGTGTCCGGCGGCGCGCAGCGCTTCGACGGCGGGCCGGATGATGCGGTCGTCTTCCTGGCCGAGCAGGCCGCCTTCGCCGGCGTGCGGATTGACGCCGCAGACCGCGATGCGCGGGCGACGGTCGCCGAGCTTCGTGCGCAGGGCGATGAGCGCGAGGACGGTGCGACGGATGTCGGCGCCGGTGACGGCGCGAGGGACTTCGGCCAGCGGGATGTGCCAGGTGACGAGTCCGACGGTCATCTTCCCGCCGGCGAAGGCCATCACGGGCTCGCCGTTCCAGCGCGAAGCGAAGAACTCGGTCTGTCCCGGGAAATCGTAACCGACGCCCGCGAGGCCCTTCTTGTTCACGGGCCCGGTGACGACCGCGGAGAAGCGCCCGCCGGTCGTGCCGCGAGCGGCGAGCTCCATCGCTTCGATCGCGATCAGTTGTCCGGCGTCGTCCGGCTGGCCGGGACGGGTGATGAAATCCGCAGGACCCACGGCGAGGCCCGTGCCGAGGCGGGCGATCCAATCCGCGGGACCGATGGGCACGACCGATGCCGCCTGCCCGGGATGGGCCTGCAGCCAGCCGGCGAGGAGTTCCGGGCCGACGCCGGCCGGATCTCCGCAGGTCATGGCGATGGGCAGGGCGCTCATTCGGGCGAAGCGAAGCGGCCGCGCTTGCCGCCGAGGAAGAAGTTCAGGAAGTCGCGGGCTTCCGCGGTCTCATAGGCGCCGGTGGCCAAGGCCTGCTGCGCCAGCGTGGGGCAGGCGCCCTGCGTGGCGTAGACGGCATGGTAGGCGCGCTTGATCTCGGCCATGGCCGCGGCCGGGACCGCGCGACGACGGAGGCCGACGAGGTTGAGTCCGGCGACGAGGTTGCGCCCGTGCGCGAGGGCGTTGGGCGGCACGTCTTCGGTGATCACGGCGTTACCCGACACCAGCGCGCCGCCGCCGATGCGGCAGAATTGGTGCACGGCGACGCCGCCGCTGACGAAGGCCCGGTCACCGACGTGCACATGGCCGCCGATCATGCAGCCGTTGGCGAGGATGACGTGGTCGCCGAGCACGCAGTCATGCGCGACGTGGCTGCCGGCCATCAGGAGGCCGTCCTTGCCGATCACGGTCCGTTCACCCGCCTTGGTGGCGCGGTGGATCGTGACGTGTTCCCGGATGACGGTGCGGTCGCCGACGACGACGCCCGAGACCAGCGCGGGGTCGAAGGAAAGGTCCTGCGGGTCGCCGCCGACGACCGCGAAATGATCGACGCGCACGCCCGCGCCGAGTTCGGCGCCGGCCTTGACGATCGCATGCGCCGCGACACGGCAGCCGGCTCCGAGCGTGGCGCCGGCCTCGACGATCGCGAAGGGGCCCACCTCGACGTCGGCGGCGAGTCGCGCGGAAGGGTGGACCTGGGCGGAGGGATGGATCACTTCGGAGGGAGGGCGGAGCCGAACAGTTCGAGCTGGGCGGCCTTCACCATATCGTAGACGCGGAGCAGGCGGAGCAACTGCAACGTATCGGATTTCGCGTAGCTCTGGTTCGATTCGACCGCCTGGACGAGGTTCTCGAGGATGGTCCGGAAGGTAAGGACGTGGTCCACGCCGCTCTCGCGCAGGAGCGTGATGCTCTCGGAGCGCTGCGGCTCCGTCGCGGGTATGCCCGGCAGCACCAGGACCTTGGCGAGCGGCTGGCCCTCGGTTGGGGTGAGGTCGGCGAACGCCTCCTTGGCAGCCTCGACGGCTTCCTTGCGCACGAATTCCAGGAGGTCGCCCTTCTTGATCATCGTCGGCGTGATGGCCTTGGTCGTGTGCCAGGCCTTCACCGCGACGACCGCGGCGGACAATCCCGGCAGGTCGGAGCTGAAAAGCTGGAAAGGCGTCTCGCCGCCGCGGCGGGGCGAGGGATTGATGACCAGCAGGTCGCCTTCTTCGTCGGCGCGTTTCCGGCGGGATTGGACGGCGTACTTGCGCGACTGACGCACGAAGAAACCGTTCATCTCGAAATATTCGCGGACCAGACTGTCGTCGAAACCCGCCATTGGCCGCTAGGATGCGGTCGGACGGCCCGTCTGGTCAACCCACGATAAGGGTCAGAGGACGAAGTCGGCCGGCGCGATCGCCAGCGTGAACTCGCCTTTCAGCGAGCCGCTCTTCAAGGCCGGCACCAGTTCGGCCAAGGGCGCCGTGCGGATGGTCTCGTGCAGCTTCGTGAGCTCGCGGCCGACGCAGACGACCCGGGTCGGGCCGAGGATCTCGAGCATCTCGTCCAGGAAGTCGCCGATGCGATGGCAGGATTCGTGCAGCACGACGGTCTCGTCGGCGGCTTTCAGTCCTTCCAGGAAGCGGCGCCGGGCGGCCGACTTCGGCGCCAGGAAGCCCACGAAACGGAAGGCGTTGGTCGGCAGGCCGGAGGCGGAGAGCAAGGCGACGATGGCGCAGGGGCCGGGCAGGGGTGTCACGGTGAGCCCGCGGCGGCGGCATTCTCGGGTCACGCGGAAGCCGGGGTCGCTGATGCCCGGCGTGCCTGCGTCGGTGATCAGGGCGATGCGGGCGCCGCCGGCCACCTTGTCGGCGATCAGGACCGCGGCGTCCTTTTCGTTGTGCTCGTGGTAGGCGAGCATCGGTTTGGAGACCTCGAGATGCCGGAGCAGTCCGCCGGTCACCCGCGTGTCTTCACAGGCCACCAGGTCGCACTCCGCGATGGCCTCCCGCGCGCGCGCGGTGATGTCGCCGAGGTTCCCGAGCGGCGTGGCCACGACCCAGAGCCGACCGGCCGGTCGGCCGTCGGCGCCTGCGTCGCGGGCGGTCATCAGCGGCGGTAGCCGGAACCCGGCGTCGTCACGCCCGGGAGTCCGCCCTGCCAGTTGGCAGGTTGCGCCTGAGGCAGCATGGAGTCGGCCGGCTTCTCGACGGTCTCGCAGCCGACCAGGCCGCCGAGGCAGGCGAGGCAGGCGAGCGCGATGGTGAGGCGGGCGGACATCTTACTTGCTGGCGAGCTTGGTGGAGGGGACGAGCGAGACGGACGCGGCCTTGGCGATGGCGCCGAGGTCGAGGTCCTTGTCGGGCTGCAGCTGGCCGTAGGAAAGGGAGCCCTTCACGGAGGAGATCTGGACCTTGCCGATCTTCTTGCCGTCGAGCTTCACGTCGAAGACGGCCTTTTCCTTGATGCCGTTGGCTTCGCCGACGGAGAAGGCGACGATGCCGGACTTGGCGTCCAGGGCGAGGACGTTGGTCAGGACGGCGTCGGTGGCGGCTTCGACGGCCACGGCGACGGCGGTGGCGGGAGCATCGCCTTCCTTGGCGGGCGTGCCGAAGGGATCGCGGAGGAAGCCGCCCGGGGTGGGGCTTTCGGCGGCGCGGGAGGCCCAGGCATGGAGGGCGGCGTACTTGCCGCGGATCGCGGCGACGTCGTCTTCGGCCTTGGTGGCCTTGGCTTCGATCTCGGCGAGCTGTTCCTTGGTGAACATGCCGGCGGCCTTCTCGGTGGCCCGGACGAGGTCTTCCTTGACGGTGGTGAGCTCGGCGATGGCGCCGTCCTTCTTGCTGTTGGCGTCGGTGAGCTGGGCGGCGAGTTCGTCGCGCTTGCGGGTGAGTTCGGCGCGCTCGCCCTCGAGCGTGGTGTTCGCGGCGGTGAGGCCTTCGATCTTGGTCTTCTTGTCGGCGATGTCGGCGCTCAGGTCCTTCTTGGCGAGGTTGGCTTCCTCGATCTCCTTGCGCTTGGCGTCGAGCAGGGCCTTCACGCCGGCGAGCTTGGTCTTGCGGGCGTCATATTCCTTGCCGGCGTTCACTTCAGGGTCGGTGACGGCCCAGGCGGTGTGGGTGAGTGCGAGGTCCATCTTGCCTTTGAGCAGGACCGCGAAGGCGACGGCGGCGAGGGCCAGCACGACGGTCAGGATGCGCAGGAAGGCGTTGAGCTTCGGTTTCATGGGGTAGGGGTAGGTAAAGGGTTAGGAATGGCGGAAGAGAGTGAGCCCGGGATCAGGAGAATCCTGTCGAGAAATCGCCCCGGGGTTGGCGGAAACGTGCAGAAGGACTTTGAACACCAATTCCTCCCGCCCCTCAAGTGCAATTTCCTCGCAAAGCTGACGTGCCGAGAGCCATCGGCCCTTTGCTTTGGCCAAGGCGGCCAAGGCGGCGGCGCGGATCTTCAAGGTCTCGGAGGCGGCCTTCTTGCCTGCTTCCACGCCGGGCTGGTGGTAGGCGTTGATGCCGAGGAGGTTGGCGTACAGGCCTACGGCGCGTTCGAAAAGGGCGATAAGCATGCCGATGGAACGAGCGTCCACCTGCTGCAGGGTGATCGTGATGTTGGCGCGGCCGCTGCCGGAAAGGGCTTCGCGGGTGCCCAGCAGGAAGGCCTGGAGGTAGTCGCCCGAGGTCACGCCAGGCTCGACTTCCGGGGAGGCGCCTTCGCGGTCCTTGAGCACTTCGATGAAGACGGCGAAAAAGTTATTCACACCGTCGCGGAGCTGTTGCACGTAGGCGTGCTGGTCGGTCGAGCCTTTGTTGCCGTAGACGGTCAGGCCTTGGAAGACCTGACGACCCTGCAGGTCGTGTTCCTTGCCGAGGGATTCCATGACGAGCTGCTGGAGGTAGCGGGAGAAGAGCAGGAGGCGGTCCTTGTAGGGGAGCACGACCATGGCCTTCGAGCCGCGTCCTTCGGTGAGGTGATGCCAGGCCAGGGCCATCGCGGCCGCCGGATTCCGGGCGGCGTCCGGGACGCGTGTGAGCACGTCCATCTCGCGGGCGCCGGCGAGCAGGCCGCGGATATCAAGGCCTTGCAGGGCGGCCGGGAGGAGGCCGACCGGCCCGATCTCACTGGTGCGTCCGCCGACCCAATCCCACATCGGGAAGCGGGCGAGCCACTTCTCCGCGACGGCGACCTGGTCGAGCTGGCTGCCTTCGCCCGTGACGGCGACGGCGTGCGCGGCGAAGGAAAGCCCCGCCTGCTTCCAGCGGAGCGCGGCTTCGAGCTGGCCGTTGCGGGGTTCCGGCGTGCTGCCGGACTTGGAGGTGACGACCACGAGGGTGGTGCCGAGCCGGCCGCCGAGCGCGTCGAAGACGCGGTCGATGCCGTCGGGGTCGGTGTTGTCGATGAAGTGGACCCGGAGCTTGTCGGCCTTGGTGCCCAGCGCGTCGGCCACGAACTGCGGCCCGAGGGCGGAGCCGCCGATGCCGATGCAGAGGAGGTCGGTGAACTTGCCCGCGGCGCCTTTGACCTGGCCGCCGTGCACCTGCGCGGCGAAGCCGGCGATGGCGTCCACGGCCGCTTTCACGTCGGCGGCGATCTTGGCGTCCGGCGCGAGTTCCGGGGCGCGGAGCCAGTAGTGCCCGACCATGCGCTTCTCATCGGGGTTGGCGATGGCGCCTTTCTCCAGCTTGGCCATGTCGGCGAAGGCCTTCGCGACGGCGGGGGCCATCTTCTCGGCGAAGCCCGCGGGGGCGGGCGCGCGGCTGAAGTCGAGCGAGACGCCGAGTTGGGGGAAGTTCAGGAGCTGCTGGCGAAAGA
>JBEDDU010000227.1:0-3235 GCA_041176065.1 Verrucomicrobiota bacterium
ATGGCATGTACTGCTGCGGACCCACGGTCTACGGCCCGGCCCACATCGGTAATTTCCGCACCTTCACCGTGCAGGACGTCCTGCGCCGCACCCTCGAGGTCGCCGGCCTGAAGGTGAAGCACGTCCGCAACATCACGGACGTCGACGACAAGACCATCCGCGGCGCCCAGGCCTCCGGCCAGACGCTCGGAGCCTTCACCAAGGCCTGGACCGACAAGTTCCACGCCGACTGCAAGGCCCTCGGCCTTCTGCCTCCGCACGTCGAGCCCAGCGCGGTCGAACACATCCCGCAGCAGGTCGCGATGATCAAGGCCCTCGTCGACCGCGGCCACGCCTACGTCGCCAAGGATGGCTCGGTCTACTTCAAGGTCTGCACCTGCGCCGACTACGGCAAACTGAACCACATCGATTTCTCCAAGCTCGAGACCCAGTCCGAGAACTCCGCCGGCGAGGCCAACGACGCCGACGAATACGAACGCGAATCGGCCTCCGATTTCGCCCTCTGGAAGTCCCGCAAGCCCGAGGACGGCGCCAACTTCTGGCCCTCGCCCTGGGGCGAAGGCCGTCCGGGCTGGCACATCGAGTGCTCCGCGATGTCGCTCGCGCACCTCGGCGCCACCTTCGACCTGCATGGCGGCGGCATCGACCTCTGCTTCCCGCACCACGAGAACGAGATCGCCCAGTCCGAGTGCGCCACCGGCGTGAAGGGCTTCGCGGCCCACTGGTTCCACAGCGCCCACCTGATGGTGGAGGGCGAGAAGATGTCCAAGAGCAAGGGCAACCTCTACACGCTCGACGAACTCGTCGCCAAGGGCTTCTCGCCCATGGAGGTCCGTTACACGCTCATCTCCGGCCACTACCGCAGCTCGCTCAACTTCACGATGAAGGGGGTCGACGACTCCCGTTCGGCCCTCGCCAAGCTCGAGCGCGGCGCCGACCGCCTGCTCGCCGCCGCCGGTTTCACCCGCGCCGAATTCGCGGCGCCCGTCGCCCAGGAAGTGCAGACCTCCTGGGGTCGCTTCGCCAAGGCTTGGGAAGTCCTGCAGGACGACCTCAATATCCCGGGCTGCCTCGGTCAGGTCTTCACGGTCCTCGCCGAGAAGGATGAGCCGACGGCCGAACAGGCCCGTCAGGATGTCTCCGGCCTGGCCAAGATCCTCTTCGCCCTCGGGCTGCAGCTCTTCGCCGCCAAGGCCGAGATCGCGATCCCGGCCGACGTCGCCGAACTCGGCGCCCGTCGCTGGGCCGCCAAGCAGTCCAAGGATTTCGCCGCCGCCGACCAGCTCCGCAAGGACCTCGCCGCGCTCGGCTGGACGATGCTCGACCGCAAGGACGGCTACGATCTGAAGAAGGGCTGAAGGGCGGGGCGGCTTGCTCCGTCCTTGCCCTCCGCCTCGGGAACCCCTAGCGAGTGGGGTCTTCCGCCATGTCTTCCCGTCCGCAGATGTCTCCCCTCGAGGAGATCCGTCACTCCGCCGCCCACATGCTGGGCGCCGCCGTGCTCCGGCTGTTCCCCCAGGCCCAGCTGGACATCGGACCGCCCACCGACAACGGCTTCTACTACGACTTCGACCTCGACCATACCTTCACGGCCGAGGACCTGGTGAAGATCGAGGAGGAGATGCGCCGCATCTCCAAGGAGAACCAGAAGTTCGAGCGCTTCGAGTGCACCCGCGAGGAAGCCGAGAAGCTGATCCGCGAACGCGGCCAGCACGCCTACAAGGTCGGCCGCCTCGGGGACATCCCCGCCGGCGAGACCATCTCTTTTTATAAGAACGGCGAGTTCGTCGACCTCTGCGCCGGCACCCACGTCCGCTACACCTCGCAGGTTAAGGCGTTCAAGCTCCTCCACATCGCCGGCGCCTACCACCGCGGCGACGAGAAGAACAAGCAGCTCCAGCGCATCTACGGCACCGCCTACGCCACCAAGGACGAACTCGAGCAGGCCATGGCCCGCGCCGAGGAGGCCAAGAAGCGCGACCACCGCAAGCTGGGCAAGGAGCTGAAGCTCTTCCATATCGACGAGAAGGTGGGGCAGGGCCTCATCCTCTGGACGCCCAACGGCGCGATCGTCCGCCAGGAGCTCCAGAACTTCATCTCCGAGCGTCTCTTCCAGACCGGCTACAAGCAGGTCTTCACGCCGCACATCGGCAACCTCGACCTCTACCGCACCTCCGGTCACTTCCCGTATTACAAGGACGCGCAGTTCCCGCCCCTCGTCGAACGCGAGGCCATGGAGATGCTCGCCAAGGAAGGCTGCGGTTGCGGCGAACTGACCAACCGACTGGCCGACGGCACCGTGCAGGGCTTCCTCCTGAAGCCGATGAACTGCCCGCACCACATCCGCATCTACGCTTCGCAGCCCCACTCCTACCGCGACCTGCCGGTCCGCCTCGCCGAATTCGGCACGGTCTACCGCTGGGAGCAGTCCGGCGAGCTGAACGGCATGACGCGCGTCCGCGGCTTCACCCAGGACGACGCCCACCTCTTCTGCACCGAAGACCAGGTCCTGCCGGAGGTCCTCGGCTGCCTCGAGCTCGTGAAGGTCGTGCTCAAGACGCTCGGCCTGCACGACTACCGCGTGCGCGTCGGCCTGCGTAATCCTGACTCCGCCAAGTACACCGGCACCGCCGAGAACTGGGACAAGGCCGAGGCCGCCTGCCGCGCCGCCGCCGCCACCCTTGGCGTCGCTTTCTCCGAAGAGCCGGGCGAAGCCGCCTTCTACGGACCGAAGATCGACTTCGTCGTCCGCGACGTCATCGGCCGCGAATGGCAGCTCGGCACCGTGCAGGTCGACTTCAACCTGCCCGAGCGCTTCGACCTCACCTACAACGGCGCCGACAACAAGCCGCACCGCCCGGTGATGATCCACCGCGCGCCCTTCGGTTCGATGGAGCGCTTCGTCGGCATCCTGATCGAGCACTTCGCCGGCGACTTCCCGACCTGGCTCTCGCCCGAGCAGGTCCGCCTCATCCCGCTCAACGACGACCTCAACGCCGACTGCGAAGCCATGGCCGAGGTCCTCAAGGCCGCCAAGATCCGCTGCAGCGTCGACGCCTCGTCCGACAAGCTCGGCGCCAAGATCCGCCGCGCCGAGATGTCCAAGGTCCCGCACATGCTCGTCGTGGGCGCCAAGGAGAAGGAAGCCGGCGTGGTCAACGTCCGCTCCCGCGCCGACAAGTCCTTCGAAGGTAACCGCACCCTGGCCGAGTTCGTCGCCCTGGTGTCGGCCGAG
>JBEDDU010000228.1:0-5038 GCA_041176065.1 Verrucomicrobiota bacterium
TCCTGTCGTCGAATCCCTCGCCTCCGAGAGCGGCTGGCAGCGTTTCCGCAAGGACCGCGCGGCGGTCTGGTCCGGCTGGTTCCTCGTGGCGATCGCGGGCGTCTGCTTCCTCTCGCCGTGGATCGCGCCGTATCCGTATATGGAGCAGAACCTCGCGCACAGCGCCATGGCGCCTTCGTCCGCGCATTGGCTAGGCACCGACCTCCTCGGACGCGACGTCCTCTCGCGCCTGCTGCAAGGCGGCATGATCTCGCTCTTCGTCGGCCTCATCGCCACCGCCGTGGCGCTCCTGCTCGGCATCTGCTACGGCGTCTTCGCGGCGGAAGTGGGCGGCCGCGCCGAAGACCTGCTCATGCGCGGCGTGGACGTCGTGAGCACCTTGCCGCTGACGCTCATCGTCATCCTCGCCACGGTCGTCTTCGGCCAGAACCTTCCGATGATCTTCCTGGCCGTCGGCGGGGTCTCGTGGCTGACCATGGCCCGCATCATCCGTAATCAGACCCGCGAGCTGAAGGGCTCGCAGTTCGTGCAGGCGGCCGAGTCGCTGGGGCAGTCGCGCTGGGGCATCTTCCGCCGCCATTACCTGCCCAACCTCGCCGGGACCATCGCCGTGTGCGCGACCCTGACCGTCCCCGGCGTGATGCTCTTGGAGGCCTTCGTGAGTTTCCTGGGCCTCGGCGTGAAGGCCCCGATGACCTCCTGGGGCCTGATGATCAAGGAAGGCGCCGACATCATGGAGGAATGCCCGTGGCTGCTGGTCTCCCCCTCGGTCGTCTTCGCGCTCACGCTGCTGTCGCTTAACTTCCTCGGCGACGGCCTGCGCGACGCCTTCGACCCGCGTTCCTCCCGCAAGTAAGCCATGTCCCTTCGTCGTTACATCGTGATCAAGCCTGACGGCGCCGAGGGCGAGGAGTTTGAGGTCGACCTGCCGGCGGACGCGCCGGACTTCACCGCGCACCCCGTGACGAAGGAGCCGTGCCGCCGGGTCATCGAATCGCCCACGCTGACGACCAAGTACGGCGAAGGCGCCATGAAGCAGGGCCTGAGCGACAAACGTCTGGCGCAGGCCGGCTTCCAGCGGCTGGAGAAGGACGGGCAGGGCGGTTGGAACAAGATCAACTGAGCGCCTGCCCCGTCGGCGACCTCACCAAATGAATCACCCCGCCGGGTGGCGGGGTGAAGCATCGTCAGGGTGGGCGTTTCCGCCGTGTAAATTAACTTAGGCCTTGGCCGCTTCTTCGCGCGCGCGCTTCACGAGCGACTTCGCGGTGTCGGACGGCTGGGCACCGAGCTTGACCCAATGGTCGACGCGCTCGACGTTGATCACCAGGCCGGGGGTCTTGCCACGGGCGCGGGGATTGTAGTTGCCGAGGACTTCGACGAAACGACCGTCGCGGCGGATGGCTTGTTCGGCGACGACGAGGCGGTAGGTCGGCTCGTTCTTGGTACCGAAGCGTTGGAGGCGGATGCGGAGCATAGGTTTGGAGAAGGTGGTGAGTGGCCGCTCTCGGAGGGTTTCCAAAAGACGGATGTGCAAGGACGCAGGGCGGCCGGGGAGAGTCAAGCCTTCCCCGGCAGGTTAAAGGGAAAATTTATCCCCATCGGTCGAGGGGTGGGTCAAAACACGCAAAACAAGCTATTATTAATCAAGGACTTAATCTGTATTCTGCGAATAAGGCAAAAATCCCTGTTTTCGTCCGCTTACTCGTCAGGCCTCGGATCCAGGCACAAAAAACCCCGCCTGGTGGCGGGGTTTCGGAGCAGCCGGTGAGGGCTTACTTGGCGGCGGCCGCGGCAGCCGCAGCGGCGGCGTGCTCGGTCGGGTCGAAGCGCTTTTCTTTGACCTTGGTGGCCGACTTGCCCTGGCGATCGCGGAGGTAGAAGAGGCGGGCGCGCATGACCTGAGAGGTGCGCTCGACTTCGATCTTTTCGATGTTCGGGGAGTGGACCGGGAAGGTGCGCTCGACGCCTTCGCCGAAGGAGACGCGGCGAACGGTGAAGGTTTCGTGGATGCCGCCGCCCTTGCGCTGGATGACGATGCCGGAGAACGCCTGAGTGCGCTCTTTGTCGCCTTCGCGAACCTTGGTGGAGACCTTCACGCCGTCGCCGACCTTGAATTCATGGTCGCCGCGGGCGGTCTTCAGCTGGGGCTGGGTGGCAAATTGGATGAGGGGATGGTTGCTCATGGCTGGTGTTCTTGGTCTTTCATCAGGTCCGGTCTGCGTTGCTTTGTCTTCTCTATTTGCCTTTCCCGACGCCATTTTTCGATTTCGGCGTGGTTTCCTCCGAGGAGGACGGGGGGCACCTCGAGACCATCATAAACAGCGGGTCGGGTGAACTGCGGAAAGGCGAGCAACTTGCCGTTGTAACTATCCCCCGTCAAGGAGTTTTCCTCCCCGAGCACGCCGGGGATCTGCCGGCCGAGGCAATCGACCAGGACGCAGGCGGGCAAAGTGCCATTAGTGAGCACATAATCGCCGATCGAGACCTCCCGGGTGACCTTTTTGTCCCGGAAGCGCTGGTCGATGCCCTCATAATGGCCCGAAATGAGGATTAGGTGGCTCTTTTGGGCCAGTTCCTTGGCCAGCTTATTGGTCAATTGTTCACCATCCGGGCAGAGGTAGACCACTTCGCAGTCCGGGGTGGCCAGGGCGTCGACGGCGTCGAACAGGGGCTGGCAGGTCATCAGCATGCCGGGTCCGCCGCCGTAAGGCATGTCGTCCACCTTACGGTGCTTGTCCTTAGAGTAGGCGCGCAGGTCGTGGGCCTTGAAGGCGATCAGGCCTTTGTCGATGGCCTTCCCGATGACCGACTCCTGGAGGAAGCCGTCGGCCATGGCCGGGAAGAGGGTGACGAGATCGATGCGGATGGCCACGGTGAACGCGACCATCCAACAGCCGAAAGGCCGCCGAGCGCAAGCCGTCCTTCCGCCGGCTTATTTCTTCTTCGGCTTGGCCTCGGAGCGCTGGTCCATCCGGATGCCCGCTTCGGCCGGCACGGGCTTGCCCGTGACTTCGACGTCGGAGGTGAAGAGATACTTCCACACGTCTTCCTGGAGATGGCGGCCCTGGGCGTCCTTGGGCGAGCCGTTGCTCGGGGTCACGTAACCGTGCGCGGCGCCGGCCTGCTTCTTGGCGTCGCCCTTCATCGGGGCCGAAGTGATCAGGCGGCGCGTGTGGCCGTAGGGCGCCTTGGCGTCGTCGGCGTTCACGATAGGACCATATTCGTTGAGACGCAGCATGAGCCAGGAGCGCTGGTAGTGCTGGTCGGTCCAGCCGCCGTCGAGGACGTGGGAGTAGCCGAAGAAGCGGTTGAGCGGCGTGGCGGACGGGCCGGCCTGCCAGTCTTCGGTGTTGTCGCGCGGTCCGCAGAACATGATCACGCGCGCGACCTGCTGGTGCATCGCGAAACGCGCGGAGGACGTGGCGCCGTGCGAGGAGCCGCCGACGACGACCTTGGTCCAGTCGAGTTCCTTGCCGCCCGCGGTGAGGAACTGTTCCCAGCGGCCCTGCGGGTGCGTCTTCGCGAGCCACTGCACCATGCGCGTGGCGCGGCCCTTGGCGGAATCGGCGGCGGCGATCTCGACGGCCTTCGAGGCGTCGACGCCGGCGGTGGCTTCGAGGCGGATGTTGCCGAGATGCTGCGTGTCGGCGGGGACGGTGTTGAGCTTGCCGAACCAGCCGCGGGCGTAGTGCACGCTGATGTGGTGGTAGCCGTAGCCGTTCACCTTCTCGGCGATGACGGGGTTATGGCCCATCAGCCAGACGACGAGCTGGCCGCGGGGCGCGACGCGCGTGTCGACGTCGGCCGTCTGCACGTCGGCCGGCTTGCCCTTGGCGTCGAGGTGGAACTCGATCTCCGGATAGGCCTTCGCGGACGGGTCGACCTCGCTGGCGCGCGCACGCAGGTGGTAGGCCTGGGGCTTCGGGTCGTTGAACTTCACCGGGGCGGCGTCGGCGAAGGAAGCGACGAAGCCGAGGGATAGGCAGGCGAGGACGATACGCATGGGGTTGCGTCCTAGATGTCCGCGCCGAAGCGCGTTGGCAAGAGCGGCTAGCATGGAATTGGCTCGAAAGTGCCGACGAGTTCGATACTTTGTCCGGTGTTGGCCTGCCCCGGCCCGATTATGAGACCTGCACTGCTGCTACTCTCCTGCTGCGCTGTACTGTTCGTCGGCTGTCAGGGCGTTGGCTCTCATTCGGTCAAGATGCGTGTCGTCGATGAGACAGGGACGTCAGTGCCAGGGGCGGACGTGGAGGTGCTTTTTGTGAACTCTGGCGGAAGCGACGTGAGGAAAGGTCGGACAGGCGGAGATGGTCAGTATACGGCAAGAGGTAGCGCCAATGACAGCGTGATGCTAAGGGCTGAGAAGGCAGGGTATTATCCAGCGCAGGTCGATAACTTTTCCCGAGATGCGGATCACGACGTGGAGGTGGTGATGCCGAGAATAGTGAATCCCATACCTCTTTATGTTTGGAGCGGCCTGTCTGGCAACTCGGTCATTTTCCCAATTCATAATCAGTGGGTCGGGTTTGATTTTGAGGCAGCCGACTGGGTCGCCCCGCACGGAAAGGGTAGGACTGCCGATTTTCTGATGCGATTCAGGAATGAGTTTAAGGGCTTACGGCCGAGTGACATGACATTAGAGGAAAGGATTCAGGCGCATAAAAGGCTGCTGGCGTTCAGCAAGGAGGAGTGGACTGAGGACAAGTTTAGAATCCGTGCCGGCAAATGGGATGGTTACATGGAAATCTCCTTTCCCAATTCGGGGGACGGGATGATGGAGGAGAAACATTCCGTGCAGTACCATGCTGTGAGTCCGATGAGGGTGCCGCATCTTGCCCCCGAGGAAGGGTATGAGTCGTCGCCAAAACGATATGAAGTTAGACATGGGCGGCCGGCCCGCGAAAAAGAAACCATGTTTTTTTTCCGCACGCGTGTGAAGCGTGATTTACAAGGGAGGATAGTGTCGGCCAATTATGCAAGAATCGTCGGCGATTTCGAGATTAACGCGAACCGGGGCGCGGTCGTTTTTACC
>JBEDDU010000229.1:0-9762 GCA_041176065.1 Verrucomicrobiota bacterium
GGACGCCGATCGAAGGCACGATGCCTGCGGACCGTCGTTTCCTTGAGGTCGCGGGCGAACTGCATCCCACGCCGGCGGTCGGCGGCAAGCCGCGCGCCCTCGCCCTCCCTTTCATCCCCGGCTTCGAACCTCATCAGCGCGGACTCTACACCGGGGCGGTCGGCTGGGTGCGATCGGATGGTCAATCCGGCAAGCTCTACGTCGCCCTCCGTTGCGCCCGCCTCAAGGGTTCGGCGGCCCGCGCCTTCGCCGGCGCCGGCATCGTGGCGGGATCCGATCCTGGCGCCGAAGCGACCGAGACCGAGATGAAGCTGCGCACGATCCTCGAAGCGCTCATCTGAAGATGAAAGTCGTGCTTCAGCGCGTCCTCTCCGGCTCGGTGAGCGTCGACGGCGTCGTCACCGGATCCATCGGCGCCGGGTACGTGCTGCTGGTCGGCATCGCCGCCGGGGATGACGAACCGACGGTGCGCCGCCTCGCCGCGGACGTCGCCAAGGCCAGACTGATGTCGGACCCGCAGGGCAGGATGGGCGTCAACCTGAAGGACGCCGGCGCCGACGCCCTGGCGGTCAGCCAGTTCACGCTGCTCGCTGACTTCTCCAAGGGCAACCGCCCCTCGTTCAACGGCGCGGCCCGACCGGAGGTCGCCCGCCCGCTTTTCGAGCTCTTCGTGACCGAGCTTACGGCGCTCCTCGGCCGACCCGTGCCGACCGGCGTCTTCGGGGCCGACATGCGCGTCGAGATCGTCAACGACGGCCCCGTGACGGTCGTGCTGGAGTAGTTTAGGCTTAACCTCCGGACGGCTTCGCCCTACCCCTCTGCCTCCTCCATGCTCTCCGTCCGCATCATCCCCTGTCTCGACGTCCACGGCGGCCGCGTGGTCAAGGGCGTGAAGTTCGAAGAGCTGCGCGACGCGGGCGACCCGGTCGCGGTCGCCGCGGCCTACGAGAAGCAAGGCGCCGACGAACTCGTCTTCCTCGACATCACCGCCTCCAGCGACGAACGACGCACCATGGTGGATGTCGTGGAGCGCACCGCGGACCAGGTCTTCATGCCCCTCACCGTCGGCGGCGGCCTCCGCTCCGTCGATGATATCCGCACGATGCTCAACGCCGGCGCCGACAAGGTCTCGCTCAACACCTCGGCCATCAAGGATCCCGCCTTGGTCAAGGAAGCCGCGCGCAAATTCGGCAGCCAGTGCATCGTGGTCGCCATCGACGCCAAGAACGTGGGTCCCGGCAAATGGGAGGTCTTCACCCATGGCGGCCGCAATCCGACCGGCCTCGACGCCATCGCCTGGGCCAAGCAAGCCCACTCCCTGGGCGCCGGTGAGATCCTCCTCACCAGCATGGACCGCGACGGCACGGCCGCCGGTTATGACATCCCGCTGAACCACGCGGTCTCTTCGGCCGTCGAAGTCCCCGTGATCGCCTCCGGCGGCGCGGGCAACCTCGACCACATGGCCGACGTCCTCAAGCAAGGCGGCGCCAGCGCGGTGCTCGCCGCGAGCATCTTCCACTTCGGCACCTATACCGTCCGCCAGGCGAAGGAGCACCTGCGGGCCGCCGGCCTGCCGGTCAGGCTTTAAGCGACGGACGGCGGGACAGCCTTGGGCATCACCAGGATCTTGTCCAGCCGATGGCCGTCCATGTCGACGACCTCGAACACATGGCCGAGGGCCTCGACGCGGTCGCCTTCGGCCGGGATGCGTCCGAGCGTGCGCATGATGAACCCGGAGATCGCGGTGAAACGCCCGGAACCTTCCCCGGGGAAACGTCCGACGATGCCGGTGGCTTCGCGGAAATCATCCAAGGTCACGATCGCGTCGACCAGCCAGCTGCCGTCCTCGCGCCGGCGGACCGGCTTGGGCTGAGCGACGGGCGAGCCTTCGTTCGGCAGTTCGCCTACCACGGACTCGAGGACGTCGTTGAGGGAGACCACGCCGCGGACGCGCCCGAACTCATCGGCCACCAGGGCGATGTGGATCTTGTCCTTGCGGAACTTCTCCAGAAGCTGCGTGCCGGTGCACTGCGGCGGGACGGTCGGCGGTTCGGTGAGCAGGTCCTTGATGGAAGCGCTGCCGACGAGCGAAAGGTTGGCCCAGAGGCGTTTCACCGAGACGACCCCGAGGGGGCGGTCGGGAGACCCCCGGTAGACGGGGAACCAGGTATGGCCGGAGGCGACGACCTTGCGCCAGTTGACTTCGTCGGAATCGTCGAGATTGAGCCAGACCACGCGGTTGCTCGGGGTCATCAGTCGCTCCGCGGAGATCAGGTCCAAGGACAGCGCGCCGTGCACCATGCGATGTTCCGCCGCGTGCAGGACGCCGGAAGCCATGCCTTGGTCGACCATCATGCGCAGTTCGTCTTCGGACATCGTATCCTCCGGGGCCCGCTTGCGACCGAGCACGCGGAGGATGATGTCGGCGAAGAAGCCGAGCGTGCTCACCAGCGGCGACGCCAGGAACGAGACGAGCATCATCGGTCGTGACAGGAGTACGGCCAGTCCTTCCGGGTCCGACAATCCGAGTCGCTTCGGGACGATCTCCGCGCAGATGATGGTCAGGGAGCCGATCACGAACGAGACCCCCATCCGGGAGAGGTTGGCGGCGTTGTCATGCAACCAGGCGAACGAACTGGCCTCGAGGTGAGGCCGCAGGGCTTCGGCGATGGGCGCTCCGCCGAAGGTGGCGGCGATGATGCTGCCGAAGGTCAGGCCGACCTGGACGGTCGACAGGAACTTGGAAGGGTTGGCCAAGAGCTCCAACGCCGCCTTGGCGCCCTTGCTGCCTTCTTCGGCCAACCGGGTCAGGCGGCGACGGTTGGAGGAGACCAGCGCCATTTCCGAGAGCTCGAAAATGCCGATCGTCGCCCAGCAGGCCAATATGACGAATAATTCCACGAAAACAGCCCTACGGGTGGCCGGACGAACAGTCAAATCCGCTTGTTCACCCCCACCCTTGGCCTAGGTTAAACCCTCAATGGCGACCCATTTCGAGGCAATCATCGTCGGCAGCGGCATCGGCGGACTGAGTTTTGCGCTCAATCTGGCCGAACGCGGCCATGCGGTCGCGATCGTCACCAAGAAGACCAGTTCCGAGTCGAACACCAACTGGGCCCAAGGCGGCATCGCCTGCGTCACCGACCAGACCGATGATTTCGCCAGCCATGTCCAGGACACCCTGACCGCCGGCGACGGCCTGTGCGACCTCGCGGCCGTCCGTCACATCATCGAAGCCGGACCTGCCCGGGTGGCCGAACTCATCGCCTGGGGCGTCCAGTTCGAGAACGGAGCCGACGGGCGCCCCGACCTGGGTCGCGAAGGCGGTCACTCGAAGCGGAGGATTTTGCACGCGCGTGACATGACCGGCCGGGCCATCGAATCCGCGCTGCTCCGAGCCATCGCCCGCTCGCCCAAGGTGAAGATGCTGGAGCATCATCTGGCGATCGACCTGATCACCCGCGCCAAGCTCGGCCAGTGCCCCGTGGGCGCCCCGGAGGACCGCGTGCTCGGCCTGCACGTGCTCAACACCAAGGCCGGCCGCGTGGAGACCCTCTCGGCCTCGACGGTCGTGCTCGCGACGGGCGGCACCGGTCAGGTCTACCAGTTCACGACCAACCCCGACATCGCCACCGGCGACGGCATCGCGATGGCCTATCGCGCCGGCGCGGAAGTCCGCGACATGGAGATGGTCCAGTTCCATCCCACGGCCTTGAAAGCCCCGGACGGCGGGCGCGCCCTCATCTCCGAAGCCGTACGCGGCGAAGGCGCGATCCTGCGCGACCTGACGCAACGTGCGTTCATGAAGGACTTCCACCCGCTCGGCGACCTCGCCCCGCGCGACATCGTCGCCCGCGCGATCGACTCGGTGATGAAGAAAGACGGAGCGCCCCACGTGCTGCTTGATGCCACGCAGGTCGCCAAAGGGCGCCTGCCCGAACGTTTCCCGCATATCTACGAGACCTGCCGCAAAGCCGGCTTCGACCTCTCCAAGGAACCCGTCCCGGTCGTCCCGGCCGCGCATTATCTCTGCGGCGGCGTGGCCACCGACCTCCGCGGGCAGACGACCTTGGCCGGCCTCTTCGCGGTCGGCGAAGTCGCCTGCACCGGCCTGCACGGGGCCAACCGGCTCGCGTCCAATTCGCTCCTGGAAGCCGTCGTGCTCGCCCATGACGGCGCCGCCGCCGCCCATGCGGAGATCGTCCGGACTTCCGCCCCCGCCAGCGCCCTGCCTGCTTGGATCGACGGTTCGGCCGGCGACCCCGACGAACGCGTCGTGCTCACGCACAACTGGGACGAGCTCCGCCGCACGATGTGGGACTACGTCGGCATCGTCCGCTCCACCAAGCGACTCCAGCGCGCCCGCACCCGCATCGGCACGCTCTCCGACGAGGTCCGCGAATACTACTGGAACTTCCGCGTGGAACCGCGCCTGCTCGAGCTGCGCAACCTCATCCAGGTGGCCGAGCTCATCATCGACTGCGCGCTCCAACGCCGCGAGAGCCGTGGCCTCCACTTCACCCTCGATTATCCGACGAAGCTGGCCGAAGCCCGGCACACTTCCGTCCGTCGTCCCCTCGGCCGCGCATGAAGATCGCCATCGTCGGAACCGGCGCCCTCGGCGGCTGGTATGCGGGACTGCTGGCCGAAGCCGGCCATGAAGTGCATTGCCTGGCCAGAAGCGACCATGCGGCGATCAACCGCGACGGGCTCACGCTTCGTCACAAAGGCGCCCAGCGGGTCGTCCGCGTCGCTTCGGCCGCCTCCGAAGCCGCACAGATCGGCCCGTGCGACCTGGTGGTCGTGACGCTCAAGTCCACTTCCAACGACGCCCTGCCTTCGCTCGTCGGTCCGTTGCTCGGAAAGCAGACCTTGGTGGTGACCCTCCAGAACGGCATGGGCAACGTGGAAGCGCTCGCGAAACTCCTGACTGCCGGACGCATCGTGGCCGGCCTCTGCTTCGTCTGCATCAACCGCCTGGCCCCGGCCGTCATCGACACGACCTTGGCCGGCTATGTGCGCATGGCGGCGGCGGAAGGACCCATCAATCCGGCCGTCCAGAAGTGCGTCGAGGTCTTCGCCGGCGCCGGCGTGGACTGTCAGGCCGAAGCCTCGCTGGAAGCGGTCCTCTGGAAGAAGCTGTGCTGGAACATCCCCTTCAACGGACTCTCGATCGCCGGCGGCGGCATCACGACCGACCTCATCCTCGCCGACCCTGCGTTCAACGAACGGGCCTACCTGCTCATGAAGGAAGCGCAGGCGGCCGCGGCCGCCCGAGGCCATGGCTTCGAGGACTCTCACATCAAGCGCCAGTTCGTGGTGACGGTGGGCATGGGCCCTTATCGCCCGTCGAGCCTCATCGACTTCCTCGAAGGTCGGGAAGTCGAAGTGGACGGCATCTGGGGCGAGCCGCTGCGTCGCGGTCTGGCGGCGGGGGTCGCGATGCCGGAGACCCAGAGGCTGGTCGATGACATCAAGGCGCGTCTGGCCGCGCGCAAGTAGGACGCCTCAGCGGACAAGCGGCGCCTTGGCTAGTCCGGAAAGCTTCGTTGCCGTCTCTTCAGCCACGCGATCCTTGCTCAAGAAGCTCAGCAAGGTGCCTGGGGCCACCTGGGCCGTGAACAACACGTCGCCTTGGCGTGACTTGAGCACGAGTCGCAAGGTCACCCGCGGTCGGACATCCGCCGGCGGAGCGGTCTCAGAAACCCAGCCACCCTCGAGCGTGGCATCCGCCACCGCTTCCTCGGTCGCATCCTGATACCCGAGCGAACGCAGACGGCGGACCGCGGAATCATGGGCAGCCTCCCCGCATAGCTTCAACTCCTCGGTGAAGCTTCCCGCCGGTTCACGGACGAAGATGGTCCTGATTTCCTGCGGGTGCTTGTCCTGCCATGGGATCTTGGCGCAACCGACCAAGGACACCATCAGGGCCATGAAAAACGCGGTCCAGGACTGTCCTGCTCGGTGCATAAGTTGTTTATTACCCGTTCTCGCCCTGCGTCCAGCAGGGACATGATAGGACGGGTTGACCTTTGCCCCTGGTGAAGGTCCCCTTTCCCGCTCATGGCCCGAGTCCAAGCCGTCACGTTCGACCTCGCAGGAACCCTCCTGTTCCCCCACCCGTCGGTGGGTTCGGTCTACGCGGCCTGCGCCAAGGCGCACGGCGTCGAGATTGAGGCGGCCGTCCTGGACGCGGCCTTTCCGCTCGCGTTCAAAGGTGGTCCGAAGAACGCGAAACCGGAGGCGTTCTGGCGGGAGGTCGTCCAGCGTTGCTTCGGCCCGGCCCTTCCCTCGTCCAAGAGCGAAGCCGTCTTCCGGGCCTGCTGGGAGGCCTTCGCCAAGCCTGAAGCCTGGCGACTCGCCCCCGGCGCCATCCAGGCGATCTCCGCCATCCGTTTCCTCGGCGTACGCGTCGGCGTGCTCTCGAACGCGGACTCGCGGATGAGGCAAGTCCTCGCAGGTCATGGGCTCATGAAGCACCTCGACGGCGTCTTCTTGTCCGAAGAGACCGGTCATGCGAAACCGGACGCCCGGGCCTTCGGTCAGGCCGCGCGGGCGCTCGGCGGAGCGGTCTCAGGGCTCGTCCATTTCGGCGACAGCCCCGCCGAAGACGGTGAAGGCGCGCGTGACGCCGGCGCGACCGGCGTGGTCGTCGGCGGGGCGCACGCCCCGGAACGATGCCTCCGCAACGAACGGATCTCCGAGGCTCCGTACGCGGTACGAGCCCTGCTGACCGAAGGAAAACTCAAGGGGAAGTTCTCGCGCACCGTCCAGAACCTGCTCGCCAACCTCCGCGGCCTGCCGGAGGACCGCGGCCGTTCGAGCGACCGTCCGATGAAGAGCATCGACGACGCCGTGCAGGACGCCTTCAAGAAACTGCGGCTGGACAAGCCCGTGCCGGAGACCGCCATCGTGGCCCATTGGCTGGAACTGCTGCCCCTCAAGCTCGCCAGACGTTCGGCGCCTTTGCGCGTCCTCGAAGGCGGCAAGCTCGTCGTTCAGTGCGAGAACTCGGTGGTGAAGTCGGAGATCCGCTTCCACGAACGCGCGATGCTGGCGAAGATCCGGCTCCTCCGCGGCTGCCAGGAGGTCCGCGCGATCAGCTTCGTCAACGCCTGATCAGTTGGACTTCGGCTCGAAGGGACGCTGGAAGACCTCCTTGAAGTCGTACACGTCCTTGAAGTCCTCGAGGTTATCCTCTTCGGAGCGGCCGAACAGACCGGTCTCGATGATGTTGAAGACCACGTTGCCGACGTCGACCGACTTGCGGAGGCCCCAGTTATGGAGCAGAGGATAGGACATCGGGCCGTAGGTCTCGAGGACGTGCTGACGGAAGCCCTCGAGCAGCTGAGGACCGGAGACGTGGCGGTTCACGATGCTCTTCCCTTTCTTGGGTTCGCCGTGGACGATCTTCTGGGCGTGGTCGAGGCCGAGGCGCACGACGTCGTAAGCCTGCGGCTGATAGCGGGCATCCTTCTGGCGGATGTGCCTGACGGCTTCGTCGAAATCCATGGTCAGAGCTTGGCGAGTTCGGCCAGGAGGCGGGCGTTCTGGGCTTCGGTCCCGACCGTGAGGCGCAACCAGCCCGTCATGCCGTAGCCACGCAGCGGGCGCACGATCACGCCGGCTTTCTGCAGGACGTTGAAGGCCTCTTCGGCCTTGGGAATCTGGGCGGCCAGGAAGTTGGCCTTGCCGTCGATGTAGGCGAAGCCGAGTCGCTTCAGCCCCTCGGCGAGCTGGGCCAGTCCGGCGGCGTTGACCTCACGGGTGCGACGGACGAAGGCATCATCGTCGAGCGCGGCCTCGGCGGCGGCCAAGGCCGGGAGATTCACGTTGAAGGGCTGGCGGACACGGTTCAACAGGCCGCAGACTTCGGTCGAACCCATCATGTAACCCACGCGCAGACCGGCCAGGCCGTAGGCCTTGGAGAAAGTGCGGGAAAGAACCACCTTGCGCCCGGCCTGGAGCATCGGACGGATATCGGCCGAACTCTCGAGGTACTCGGCATAAGCCTCGTCGAGGCAGAAGATGACGTCTTCGGGGAGCGACGCGGCGAAAGCCAGGATCTCAGCCGGGTCGTCCGTGCCACCCGTCGGGTTATTGGGGCTGGCGAGGAAGACGATGCGGGTGCGCGGCGTGACGGCGGCACGCATGGCCTTGAGGTCGTGGCGGAAACCAGGCATCGGCACTTCGACCGGCGTCGCACCGTAGAGCATCGTCGCCAGCTTATAGACGATGAAGGCCTGCGAGCCGAAGACGACCTCGTCGCCCGGACGAAGGAAAGCCTGCGCGAGCAAGATCATCACTTCGTTCGAACCGTTGCCGATGACGAAGTTGCCCGGGGCGAGGTCCCATTTCGAGGCGAGCTTCTCACGCAGGAAAGTGCAGCCGCCGTCCGGGTAGAGATGGCACTGATCAAGGGCCTTGCGGGCGGCCGCCAGAGCCAGGGGCGAAGGACCGAGCGGGTTCTCGTTGGAGGCGAGTTTGATGACCGCGCCCGGGTCGAGGCCGAATTCGCGGGCGACGACCTCGATGGGTCGGCCGGCCTCGTAGACGGGCTGCGTCAGCACGGGGCGATTGGCGAGTTCGGCGTAGGTGGCCATGCGTGGGACACTCATGAGGGAGAATGCCCGCAAGGCAAGCGTCCGCGCGACGCCTCCCCGCTTGCCAGCAACGGGGACGGCAGGTAGACGAAAGCCCATGAAGATCATCGTCACGGGAGCCTCCGGTTTCCTCGGCCGCGAAGTCTGCCTCGCCGCCTTGCGACGCGGGCATGAGGTGCTGGCGCTGGGCGGATCCCGCGCGCCCGTCGTGCCTGGCGTCGCCCAAGCCCGCGCCTTCGACCTCTGCTCCGAGGCCGCGCTGGAAGCGCTCGTCCTGGAAGAGTTCCCGCACGCCGTGGTCCACTGCGCGGCCCTGCCGACCATCGAGACCTGCCTGGCCGAGCCGGCCCGCGCCAAGGCCCTCAATACCGAAGTCCCGAAGAAACTCGCCCAGCTCTGCTTCCACCTCGGCGCCAAGCTCGTGCACCTTTCCACCGACACCGTCTTCGACGGCGTGGCCGGCAATTACCAGCATACCGACCATCCCAAACCCCTGAACCTTTACGGAGAGACGAAGGCGGCCGCGGAGGTCGAAGTCCTGAAATTCGGCCGGGAACATGCCGCGGTGCTGCGCACCTCGCCCATCATCGGCAACTCCGTGACCGGCGACCGCGGACTTCACGAACGTCTCTTCGTCTCCTGGCGCGAAGGCAAGGCCACGTCGCTTTTCACCGATGAGATCCGTCAGCCGGTGGAAGTCTCGAACCTCGCCGACGTGACGATCGAACTCTGCGAGCGTAACAACCTCTCGGGACTGTATCACTGGGCCGGCACCGAGGCCATGAGCCGTCACGAGATCGGCGTGCGGATCGCCCGTCACTTCGGACTGGATGCCGACGCCCTGGTGCGGCCGATCTCCCGGGCCGAAGTGCCTGCGGCCGCCGCACGCCCCCGCGATCTGAGCCTGCGGCTCCACCCCTTGGCCGGCAAATTGCGCACCGCGGCCCAGTCTTTCGAAGATCAGCTGGCGCAATTGCGCGTCCCCCGTGGCAGCGAGGCTTGGTATGAAGAAGCGACCGGCCGAAAGGTCGTGCGTCGACTCGAGAAAGGCATAGACTTCTGAGCATGGATGTCCTGCCCCGCCAAGCCGCCGACGCCATCGCCAACATGGCGGCCGACCAGATGTTGCTGGAGCACTACCCTGCTCCCGATCGCGTGC
>JBEDDU010000230.1:0-4500 GCA_041176065.1 Verrucomicrobiota bacterium
GGACTACCCCGCCCTGACCTCGGAGGAACTCAGTTCGCCCGCCTTCATGCGCGCCCACAAGGTCGACCTGATCATCGACCTGGCCAGCTCGCAGGCCATCCGCCATTACGGCCACCTGGCCCGCCAAGGCGTCCGTATCGTCTCGGCGGTCTCCCATTACGACGACAGCGACAAGGAGCTGCTGCGCCTCGCGTCCGAACGGACCGCCACCCTGCATTCCCCGAACATCACCCTCGGCATCAACCTGGTCTACGTGATGGCCCGGATGCTCCGCCGGCTCATCCCGCACGCCGACGTCCAGATCGCGGAGGAACACTTCGCCCAGAAGCGCGGTCGCTCCGGCACGGCCGAACGCCTCGCCGTCATGCTCGGCCTCGAGCCGGACGACGTCATCAGCTCGATCCGCGCCGGCGGCATCATCGGCAAGCACGAGCTGATCTTCGGACTGCCCAACCAGACCATCCGGATGGTCCATGAGACGATCAACCGGCGCGCCTTCGCGCGCGGGGCCTTGCTCGCGGGCAAGTGGCTGATGGATTCCGCACCCGGCCTCTACACGATGGAGAAGCTCGTCTTCAAACGCATCCGCGAAGGCCTCAACGAGGACGCCGAAGAAGCCAGCGCCTGACGTCCCCCGCCGACGTCACCAAGACCGCAGGCCGCCGTCGAGGTGGCCCAGATTCCGGAAGCCCAGCTCCTTGAGGCGGGCCAAGGCGCGCCGGCTCCGCATCCCGCTCGCGCAGTAGACGAAGAGCGGCCGGTTCCGGTCCAGCCGGCCGGCCCGCAGTTCGAAATCATCGTCCCCGACTGGCAGGTTGACCGCCCCGGGAAGCGCGCCGCCGGCGAATTCGCCGCTGGTACGGACGTCCACGATCTGCGCGTCGGCATGGGCCGCCAACCATGCGCGGGCTTGCGCGGCGTCCAGGTTCTCGCAACGGCAGCCGGGCGCGCCGGCGAACAGCCCGTCCGTCGGACGTTCGGCGAAGAGACGCCACAGCAGCAGGCCCGCGCCCAAGAGGACGACGGACCAGATCAAGAGGCTCGGACGAAACGGGCCGGGGACGGACATGGGATCGGCTTAATCGGCCAAGGCGTGGATCGTGCCGGTGACCTGACCGCGCAGTTCGCCGCCGTCGGCCGACTTGAGCTCATACTTGAGCTGAGCCTGCATCGCAGGACGCAGGTCGGCGACTTCAAGGAGGACGGAGCGCTTGTCGGCCGAAAGGGTCGCCTTGCGGACGACCATGGCGTCGTGCTTGCGCTCGGCCATCTGGGCCTTGCTGAACTGGAGCTGGCCGTCGCGACCGGGCTCCGTCGCGGCGACCTTGGTCTCAAGGGTGGAGATGTCGGGGGAACCATAGGCGGAGGACCAGACGTAGTTCCACAGCTCGAGGTTCCAGTTACCCGCGTCGGTCGCCGACTTGGCGTCCAGCTCGCAGGTGAAGTCGATGCGCAGGCCCTGTTTGGTCGCGGCGAAGGCGATGGGCATGCGGGCGTCGGCGCCGGTGAAGCGGACGCGTTGGAAGCAGCCGTTCTGCGTCGCGGTCGTCTGCCAGCCGCGGAGGCCGGTCACGTACAGCTGGCCGTCCTTCGGATTGAAACGCGCGCGCATGGCTCCGCTGGCGAAGTCGACGTTGAAGCGGGTCACCCCGCCCTGCATCTGCGGCTGGCCGCCGAGGGTCACTTCCTGCGGGAGAACGCCATAGAGGGAACAGGTGCCGTAGCTGAGATGCAGGAGCCGGTCCTTCCACGGCCCGAACTTATCGGAGGTCACCCAGACCTGGCCGCCGCTGGAGTTGTCCACTTCCTTCGGGAACCAGCAGAGCGGACGGTCGTAATCCTTGGGCGGAGTGGCGCGGTGCGCGAGGTCGACGACGCCGTAGAACCCGCCCTGCTTGATCCAGTTGAGGCGGCACATGGGCGTCCAGGTGCCTTCATTGTCGCCGGAAGTGAGCTGGCCGCTCGGACTGAGGCCGATGCCGTTCGGGGCGCGGAAGCCCGTGGCGAAGGTTTCCGAGCGTCTGCCGTCCGGGGAGACCTTGAAGAGGACGCCGTGATGGTCGCAGATCTCGTCGAAGCCGCGGCCCCCGTTACGGACAGGCCCGGCTTTGACGTAGTAGAGGTTGCCGGCCGCGTCGGCCTGGAGATCGAAGACGAATTCGTGGAAGTTCTTGGTGACCATCACGTCGAAGTTGAAGGCTTCGTAGGCGTCGGCCTCGCCGTCGCCGTTGGTGTCGCGAAGCTTCCAGATGCCGTCGCGGCAGGTGACATGGACCTCACCGTTCACGACCTTGAGGCCGAGCGGATGATAGAGCCCAGCGGCGAAACGACGCCAGCTGACCTTGGCCAGTTTGTCGTCGATGCCCGAGGCGATGAAGACATCCCCATGGAAGGTGCTGATGACCGCCCGCCCGTCGGGCAGGAAATCGAAGGCCGAGGTGAACATCGGGGCCTTCCAAGGATTGGTCACGGGCAGCTTCACGTCATCGACGACGTAAGCTTCGCCGGCCTTTTCCGAAAGCTTGCCGGCCGTCTCGACGACCTCCGGCCAGAGGACCTTGGGAGCCTTGAGCAGTTTGGAAGGCAAATCGGTGTCGAAGGACGTCGGCAGAGGCACGCCGGCAGGAAGATAGGCGATGCGGACGGTGGCGACCTCGCCGGCGCCCGCGACCCGGGCCACGGCGTGGCCGTCGAGCGTCTCGATCTTGGAAGCGCCCAGCGTCACGACCCGCGCGGCGTCGGCGGCCTTGCCCAGCATAACGGTGACGCCTTTGGCCGAGGGAGCGACCTCCAGGGTGCGGACGACGAACTGGACTTCGTTGGCCGTGACGACCTCGGCCGTCTCATCGATGGAAACGTCTCCGACCTGCCAGCGGACGACGACCGCCCGGCCGGAAGTACGGAAGCCTTTGAAGCGCGCCTGCTCCACCGGGAGCGGTCCGAATCCCTTGCGAGGCGTCAGGGCCGGCGCGGAGGCATCCGGCATGAAGCCGGCGAAATCACCGGTGACGAAGATCGTCTCCCCGATGGCGGTCGGGTAATCCCCTCGCGACATCAGGTTCATCTCGGTCGTGAACTTGCCCGCCCAGGCGCCGATCGGACGGCAGAGGTCCAAATCGTAAGCGATGCCCTTCTTGCCGTCGTCGCCCAGACGAACGGCCAGCCCCTTCAGGCCGGTCGAGTCGATCGAGCCATCCTTCTGCTTGCCGACGCCGACGGTGCCGAGGATCCATTGACCGGGAGCCTCCGCTAGCGGTGCTGGCGTCTTCTTGGCGGGTTTCTTCGCCTGACCGAAGAGCAGGCCGACCGAGAGGAAGAGAGCGACGAGGGGCGAGCGCATGGGGAGTTACTTAGCCATAGTCGCAGGGTCAGGGACAGGCAAAAAACAAGGGCCGGAGTCCTGCGACCCCGACCCTTCTTGATCTGGCCCTATCCCTAGCCCTAGCCCTGCGCTCAGAGACTCCGCAGGTAGGCGGCGATATCGGCGACGCCCTGCTCGTTCAGGCCCATCTGGGACGGGGTGAACATGAGCGAGCGGTCGAGATGCTTCTCTTCCTTGATGCGCTGGCGCGGGATGGACTGCACCACGCCGCCCATGGACTTCACCATCAGGGGGTCGCCGGAGGAGAGCACCATGCCGGTGATGACCATGCCGTCATCCAGCACCACGCGCGTGCCTTCGAAGCCATGCGAGATGTTGTTGGAAGGCTGCGCGATGTTGAGGATCAGGGTCTCCAAGGACTGCTGCCTCGCGTAGGTGGTGAGGTCCGGACCGAACTCCACGCCCTTGCCGTCGAACTTGTGGCAGGCGAAGCAGACCGCGGCCGCGGCCTTGCCCTTGGCGACATCGCCCTTGAGGGCAGCGATGGCCTCGACCGAGGCGAGCGGCTTGGCGCCGGGCATCTCGGGAGGCAGGTCGCTGCCGACGAGCTTGGCGCCGGAGGCGTCGCCGCCGCGGGCCTTGACGATCGCGTCGACGTCGAAGCCCTTCCAGAGGCTCCCCTTGCGGTTGCCGACCCACCACTTGGCGAGGTCCGCCTGGGCGAACTGCTTGTTCAGCGAGAGCTCCACCATGGTGCCGGCGGCCTCGGCGCTGCGCGTGAAAGCCAACGTGGTCAGCTCGCGCTTGACCTCGGACTCGCTGAGTTTGCCGGAGAGCAGACGGGCGCGGACGTCGCGGACCGCGGTAGCCGGGTGCAGACGCCAGGTCAGCCAGGCGTAGGCCGGAGTCCATTCCAGGGCGGGCTTGGCCATGACCTTCGCGATGGCCGCGTGCACGACGGCTTCGCGGTCGGTCGAGGCGAGGCCGATGGCCTCGAGGTAGGCGCGGTCCTGACCGTCGAACTGTTCGGCGATAGTCACGAGCAACGCGACCGCGGCCGGAGTCTTGAACTCCCGGAGGGCGATGGCGACTTCGCGGCGGACGGCCGGAGACTTGTCCTTGGCCATGCCCTCGCAGAGGGCGAAGACGTCGCGACCGGCCGCACGCAGGGCGCGGAA
>JBEDDU010000231.1:0-12011 GCA_041176065.1 Verrucomicrobiota bacterium
CCGGCAGCCAGTCTCCGGTCTGCTTGAAGGCCTTCTCGCCCGCGAGGACCTCCAGCCACTCGATCTTGCGCTTGCCGGCGTAGGCCTTGGCGACCGCGGCGTCGAGGACGCGGACGGAGGCGCGCCAGATGTCGCGACCGGTGCCGTCACCCTCGATGAAGGGGATGGTGGGGTGGTCAGGAACGGTCAGTTTGCCGTTGGCGATGGTGATGCGTCCGGATGCGGGGGTGCTCATGGTAAGAAGGGACATAAGAAACCGAATTCCTGCAGACGGTTTCAAGCCAATACGCAGCCGGCGAACCCTGGAAAAGAAAAGGACCCCCTTGCGAGGGTCCTTGTGATGACCGGGAGTACCGGCGCCATCCGCCCCGAGGGACGGAAAAGACAAGAAGAATTACTTCTTCTTAGCCTTGGTGGCCTTCTTGGCGCTCTTCTTAGCAGCAGCCTTCTTTTTAGCCATAGTTGTGTCCTTTTTTTGGATCGTTGTTGGGTTTGAGGGCAGCGCCTGAAGCGCCACCCTGACGATACGCCCCACGCTCACCCGGGCGTTGCGCGCCTGGCGGGTGATGCGTGTACGGAGCTCCGACGGTACGCGGAAAGAAACCTGGCGGGACCGGGTGGTCTCCAGGGAAGGACGGGAGTCGTCGTAACGGGCGAGGGCGAGGCGGATGGCTTCGCTCAGCGTGCTCAATCCGGACCGATGCTGGAAGGCGACCACTTCGGAGTGGAGCTTCGGGGGAAGCGACACGGTGATCAGGCTTTCGCTCGGGGTTTCGGTTCGGTTCGTCACGTTGCGGTTAACTCTTGATGACGAGTGATAGGTAAAACCTGCGCTTGCGCAAGAGGAAACTTTCATGTCGCCGGGACGTCGTCGACGGCGTTCGGAAAAACGTCCGGCCGCCGGCATCGTAAACGTGAAATCGATACGACCGCGCGACGGACGGATGGTTGACCGACGCGATGCGCGCGGACAGGATGACGTCATGGGCGAACACGCGCACGGATCGGACGAAGCCACGCCCGGCGAATGGCGGAAGCTCGCCGCGCTCGCGGCCGCGAGCGGCGTCTTCGGCCTGCTGTCATTGGTCGCGGAGCGTTTCGGCGAATCCGGCCGACCGTGGGCGCTCGCGCTCGTCGCGGCGTCCTGCGTCGCCGGCGGATGGGACGCCGCGATCGACGGATGGGCCTCCCTCCGTCGGCGGCGCATCGACGTCCACCTGCTGATGATCGTCGTCGCGGCCGGCGCCTGGATCGTGGGCGCCCAGGCCGAAGGCGCGCTGCTGCTCTTCCTCTTCTCGACCGCCGGCGCCATCGAACATTACGCGATGGACCGGACCCGCGGCGCCATCGACGCCCTTCTCGACAAGTCACCGAAGCATGCCCGGCGACTAGGTTCGGATGACGTCGAAACGGAAGTGCCGGTCTCCGAACTGCGACCTGGCGACCGCATCGCCGTCCTGCCCGGCGAACTGGTGCCGGCCGACGGCAAAGTACTCTCCGGCGAGAGCGCGGTAGACGAGTCCAACCTGACCGGAGAGGCGAAACCGGCCCCGAAACAGGCTGGTTCCGAGGTCGCCGGGGGCACGCTCAACTCCTGGGGACGCCTGGTCGTCGAAGTGACCCGCGCGGAGAAGGACAGCGCCCTGCAGCGCATCGTCCGCCTGATCCGCGAGGCTCAGGACAGCAAGGCGCCCGCCCAGCGGGCCATCGACAAGTGGGGGGATGCCTACGCGCTCTTCACCCTCTCCGCCTCGGCCCTCTTCTACGTCTTCCTGAAGTTCGCGAGTCCGGCCGGCTGTGAGACTTCCGCCCAGGACGCCCCTCTCTACAGAGCGATGACCTTGCTGGTGGTGCTGAGCCCCTGCGCGCTGGTGCTTTCCGTCCCTTCGGCCGTCCTCGCGGCCATCGCCGCCGGCGCCCGACATGGCATCCTCTTCCGCGGCGGCGCCGCCGTCGAACGCCTCGCCGACGTCGATTGCGTCTGCTTCGACAAGACCGGCACGCTGACCGCCGGCGTACCTGAGGTGGCGGCCTTGGAGGTCTTCCCCGCAGGAGCGGACCGCCGACGGGCCCTCAGCGCCTTCCTCACCCTGGAGTCCGCCACCACGCACCCGTTCGCCGCCGGGGTGGTCCGGGCCTGCCTCGAGGAAGGAGCCGTTCAGCTTCCCGTCCAAGGCCTGTCCAATTCTCCCGGCCAAGGCGTCTCCGGCACCGTCGCCGGCACGCGCTGGAGCGTCGGCACCCGCGAGTTCGTCGGCGGCTCCATCCTGCCGACGGCCGCCGTGCCCGCAGGAGCGATCGTCAGCGAAGTCTGGGCCTCCGACGGCGCCGTCACGGTGCGCGCCACGCTGGTCGATCGGATCCGGGAGGAAAGCCGCGCCACCCTCGCGGCGCTGCACGCGGCGAAGATCCGCACGGTCATGCTCACCGGCGACCGCGAAGAGGCGGCCGCCACGGCCGCGCAGCAGGTCGGCATCCAGGCCTACGCCGCGGCGCTCACGCCGGACGCCAAGATGGCCGCGATCCGCCGCTACTCCGCGGAAGGCCACGTGGTCGCGATGGTCGGCGACGGCGTCAACGACGCCCCGGGCCTCGCCGCGGCGGACGTCGCCGTCGGCATGGGCGGACGCGGGAGCGACGCCGCCTTGGAATCCAGCGACCTGGTCCTGACCGACGATCGCATCGGCCGACTGGTCGACGCCATCGAACTCAGCCGCCGCGCCCGCCGGGCCATCCGCGTCAACATCATCGTCTCCGTCGGCGCCGCCCTCGGCATGGCGGCCTACGTGATCTTCCGCGGCGCCCCCCTGCCCCTCGCCGTCAGCGTGCACGAAGGCAGCACCATCATCGTCTGCCTCAACGGCCTCCGCCTGCTGGCCCATCGCCCGAGCAGATAGGCCAATAAAGGCCCCCGGGCGCACCCGGAGGCCTGACGGAAGACGGTCGGCGACCTCAGCGCAATTCCTTGCCGGCGCCGTCGAAGAGCTTGAACGCTTCGATGCTGTAGGTCGGGTCAGGCTTGGTGCCCAGGCGGACCTTGCAGGACTTCATCAGGTCGCGGAAGAACTCGCGGTCCTCCGTGATGATGCGCTCGAGGTTCACCGGATGGAGCAGGATGTTGATCTCCAGTTCCTTCTCGGGGCCGGCGGCCTCGCGGAGGCGACGGATGACGCTGAGGAGCTTGCGCTGGATCTCGACCGAGACCGTGCGGGGGTTCTTGACGATGCCGCGGCCCTGGCAATGCGGGCAGGCCGTGTACATCGAGGTCGTGTTGGACTCCGTGTGGCGCTGACGCGTCATCTGGAGCACGCCGAGCTGGGAGATGGGCAGGATCTGGTGCTTGGCGCGGTCGTCCTCCATCGCGTCGCGCAGGGCCTCGAAGACCTTCTTGCGGTCCTTCGGGTTCTTCATGTCGATGGTGTCGATCATGATGAGGCCGCCGAGGTTGCGGAGCTTGATCTGGCGGGCGGCCTCGGTCACGGCCTCGAGGTTGGCCTGGGTGATGAAGTTGCCGTCCTTGGCGCCGTCCTTGCCGCGATGGCCGCCGGTGTTGACGTCGATGGCCGTGAGCGCCTCGGTCTCGTCGATGACGATCTCGCCGCCGCTCGGGAGCGGGACGCGGCGCTGGAAGAGCTGCTCGATCTGGCGCTCGATGTTGTAGCGCTCGAAGACCGGGATGGGGTCGGCGTAAAGTTCGACGCGGGAACGGGAGCGCGGAGACACCTCGCCGACGAGGTCCTGCACCAGCTTGAAATCCTCGGGATTGTCGACGAGGATGCGGTCGACCTCCTCGGTGAGGAAGTCGCGGACGGTGCGCTCGATGAGGCCGGGCTCCTGGTAGAGGAGGACGGGCTTGCGGTCAGGGGCGTTGATCTTCTCGACGATGGCCTGCCAGCGCTTGAGCAGCATGTGCAGGTCGCGGACGAACCAGCGGGCCTGCTTGCCCTCGCCGGCGGTGCGGATGATGACGCCCATGCCTTCCGGGATGGTCAGCGAGCGGAGGATGTCCTTCAGGCGTTCGCGCTCGGGAGCGTCCTCGATCTTGCGGGAGACGCCGCACGCGCCGCTGAACGGCATGAGCACGAGGTAACGGCCCGGGAGGGCGATGTTCGTGGTCGAACGGGGGCCCTTGGTGCCGATCTGATCCTTGACGACCTGGATGACGATGTCGGAGCCGGCCGGGAAGAGCTGCGGGATGTCCTTGGCCTGGTAGCGGGCCTTGCGCTGCTTCTGCTCGGCGGACTCGTTGTCGCGGATGAACTCGACCTGCGAGTCGTTGGCGGCCGGGAGCATGTCCCAGTAGTGCAGGAACGCGTTCTTCGGCTGGCCGATGTCGACGAAGGCGGCCTTGAGCCCGCCCTCGAGGTTCTGGACGCGACCCTTGAAGATCGCGCCGACCATGCGGTTCTCGCCCTTGTGCTCGATCTCGAACTTGTCGAGGACGCCGTTGGTGAGGAGCGCGACGCGCTTCTCGAGCGTCTCGGCGTTGATGACCAGCTCTCGGTAGGTCGCGCGGTCCTTGGAGAAGTGCTTCACGATGCGCTGGAGGAGCGGGAGCTCCTTGCGTCGCTTGGCCGCCTCGTCGGCCAGCTGGCGCTGGTCGATCGGAGAGGTCTGTTAGCCGCCTTCCGGCAGCTCGTCGTGGATATCTTCGGGTTCGGTGTTTTCGGGCATCTCGGTCAGGCGGTTAAGCCGGTTGCCGGAGAGCCTCCGTCTTCGCCGCCACCGGCCGAATGCCGGTGAACGCTCTGGACTAGTCCAAGGAGCAGGAAACAGCTGAGTACGAAAGACCCTCCGTAGCTAAGGAAAGGAAGGGGGACCCCGGTGACGGGCATCAGGTCGATGTTCATGCCGACGTTGATCACGACGTGCGTGCCGAGCACGACCGCCGCGCCGATCGCCAACAAAGAGCCGAACCGATCCGACGTCCGCGCCGCCGTGCGCACGACGCGCCAGAACAGCAGGACGAAGGAACCGATCACCAGGAAGCCGCCGGTGAAGCCGATCTCCTCGGCCATCCCGGAAAAAAGGAAGTCATTGTGCGCCGCCGCCACCGGCAGGTAGCCGAAGCGCGCCTGCGTGCCGTTGCCGATGCCCTGGCCGCGGAAACCGCCGCGCCCGACCGCGATGACGGCCTGGTTGACGTTCCAGGTCGCGCCAAGCCCCTTGGGGTCGATGACGTCCGGGGCGGCGAAGGACATGATCCGCTCGCGCTGATAGTCCTTGAGGAGGAAGAACCAGGCTTCCGCCTCGTGCTTGCCGCGGAAATCCTTCACAGGGTCCTTGGACTGCGGATTGGCTTGGGCGTATCGGTCGAGTTTGGCCGCGTATTCGGTCAGGTCGACGGCCACCACCCCCACCAGCAGGAAGGCGGCGGCTCCGGCCACCAGGAAGAACCTGGTGGTCAGGCCGGCGACGAACAGCAGGATGAATGAAAGCGGCAGGTAGATGAGCGCAGAACCTAGGTCCGGCTGCACAAAAATCAAGACAAACGGGACCGCGGCGACCCCGAGGGCGCGCGCCACCGTGCCCCAAGTCGCCCGGAAGGAACCGATCGGGGAGCGCGCGAGCAGAGCCGCCAGGAAGACGAGCGCGCCGATCTTCGCGAACTCGGACGGCTGGATCGAGAACGGCCCGAAATCCATCCATCGTCGCGCCCCGTTCACGCTGCGGATGAAGTCGCCGAAGTTCGTCTTGGCCAGGGCGCACAACGACACCGGCAGGAGCAGCAGGACGGTCCCCAGGTAGAGCCGGCGGGCGTGCCGCTGGATGAGACGATAATCCAAGGCCGACACGGCCCAGTAGGCGATCCATCCGATGACGACGAAGACGATCTGCGAGCGGTAATACGCCGAATCGCGCGCGCTCCCCGCCGAGTGGATGGCCACGACGCCCAGGGAGCTCAGGAACAGGATGATCACCACCTGGGTCCAGTCGGTGCGCCAGGCGAAGTTGGCGAAATTGTCCCACCAGACCGCGGCCGAAGACCGCTCATCGTCAAGGTGTCGGGACATGCCTCGAAGAAGCCCGCCCAAGGCTCCGAGGCAAGGCGAACCTCCCGGCAGGCCGAAAGGGCTTGCCGAAGGGGCCGGGTCGGCAAGGGTATGGGTCCGGACCTCCGGTTTTCGCGACGACCATGCCTGTGGCAGCCGACCAAAGCATCCTCGCCGCCGTGGCGTTCTCCTCCGGAGCCATCGTGGCCTATGCGGTCGCCAAATGGCGTGAAAACACCCTCGGGGCCGTCCGGGAGGCCCGGCTCCGGTCCGAAGTCGAGCTGGCCCGCCGCGAAGCCACCGTCGAGGCGGCCGAACTGCACGCCCAAGCCGAGGCCGAAAAACGGGCCGCGGAGAGGGCGATGGCCGAGGCCGAAGCCGAGACTGCGGCGGCCGCCGAACTTTCCCGCGAGAACAGCCGCCAACGCGAACACCTGCTCCGCGAACTCCAGCGCCTCGCCAAGGTCTCGCCCGAGGAAGCCCGCGCGCTCCTCCTCGACCTCCTCCGCGAGGAATACGACGAGGAGGCCCAGCACCTCCGCCGCGGACTGCTCGACCAGGTCGAACAGGACGTCGACGACGAGGCCCGCCGCACGCTGCTCTCGGCGATGCAGCGCCTGACCACCTCCACGACGCAGGACGCCACGGCGCTCTCGGTCTCGCTGCCGAACGAAGACATGAAGGGCCGCCTGATCGGCCGGGAGGGCCGCAACATCCGCACCTTCGAACAGACCACCGGCGCGACCCTCCTCATCGACGAAACCCCCGGCCTGGCGATGGTTTCCTGCTTCGACCCGGTCCGCCGCGAGATTGCGCGCATCGCGCTGGAACGCATCGTGAAGGACGGCCGCATCTCGCCGGCGCTCATCGAAGACAGCGTCCGCCTCGCGGGCGACGAGGTCGTCAAGCACGCCCGCCGCCTCGGCCGCGACGCCGTGCGCGACCTCGGCCTGCCGCCCATGGACGCCGCCGTCGAAGAACTCCTCGGCCGCCTCCACTTCCGCCTCTCGTCCAACCAGAACACGCTCGCCCACTCGATCGAGGTCGCCCAGCTCTGCGCGATGCTCGCCGCGGAGATCGGCATCGACCCCGTCCCCGCGAAGCGCGCCGGACTGCTGCACGACCTCGGCAAAGCCATCGAAGCCGAAGCGGGTTCGAGCCACGCGCTGGCCGGCGCCGCCCTGCTCCGCCGACTCGGCGAAGACGCACGCGTCGTGAACGCCGTCGCCGCGCACCACCGCGAGGTCCCGGCCGAAAGCCTCTACGCGCCGCTGGTCATGATCGCCGACGCCGCCTCCGGCTCCCGCCCGGGCGCCCGTTCCTCCACCCTCGAGTCCTACGCCCAGCGCGTCCGCCGCTTGGAAGAGATTGCCCTCGCCTTCGACGGCGTCCGGGAGGCCTACGCCTTCCAGTCCGGCCGTGAACTCCGGGTCATCGTCGACCCGGGCAAGGTCGATGACTTCGGGGCGACCGAGCTGGCCCGCCGCCTGCGCCTGAAGGTCGAAGAAAGCCTTTCCTACCAAGGAACCGTCAAGATCGTGCTGATCCGTGAACAAAGGTTCACGGAAGAGGCCCGCTGAGGGACTTTCTTGTTGTTAAGCCGGAGGGGGTAATTATTCACATTATTTCTGGGAGTCCCTCCCGGGTCATTTCGGCACCCCAAGGAGGTTCGTCCTCCGTCACCAAGGGTCCGACAAACCGCGTCGCCGCTCCACAACGGAACGGCCGCATCATCCGGTCGGCCACAACGAAGGCCGCCCCAACATAAGCAACATGAGCCAAGAAGAAACCCAGGGCCAGGAGCCAGTCTCCGCCCACCAGCCCGCCGCGGACGCAGGCGCCAGTGAAGTCCGCACCCCCGCACCCCGCCTCAACGAAGCCAAGCTGGAGTCCGCCCACGCGGAACTCCCTCCGCTCTCCGTGATCGGGGCCTCGTCCGAACCCGCCGCCAAGCCCGGCACCATCACGGCTCCGAAGCAGTTCGGCCGCCGTGGCACGCCGCGTGGCGTCGCTCCCTCCGCCGCCAACGGCCAGGAAGCCCGTCCCGCCATCGGCGTCGTCGAAGACCCGTCGCAGCTGACCGAGAAGCTCTCGGGAGACCGCGCCCAGTCCGCCGCCCCGGCCCGCGAAGATCGTCCGCGTCGCGAACCCCGCGAACGTCGCGAACCTCGTGAGCCTCGTCCGGAAGGTCTCGCCGAAGAAGGCCGCCAGCCCGGCATCCCGCAGGGCGACCGCCCGCGTCGCGAACCCCGCGCCGAAGGCGAACGTGGTCCTCGTCGCGAAGCCCGCGAACCTCGCCCCGAAGGCGACCGCGGTCGTCGCCGTGAAGACCGCCCGCGCCGCGAAGAGCGTCCGCGCATCCAGATCGAGCCCGTCGTCATCCCGGTCCAGGCCCCCATCGGCTTCTGGGCCTCGCTGAAGCGCAAGCTCGCCACCCTGTTCGGCATCCCCGACAAGGCCGTCTTCGTGCCTTCGTCCCGTCCCTACGCGCCGCGCGGCGAACCCCGCGGCGAACGTTCCGACCGCGGTCATCGCGGCGGCCGTGGCCGCGGCGAATTCCGCGGCGGTTCCCGCGGCGGCCGTGACGGCTCGCGCGGAGGTCGCGGCGAATTCCGCGGCGACCGCGGTCCTCGCAACGGTCCTCGCGAAGGCTGAACTTGACGGGGGCGCCGACCGGCGCCCCCGCTTCTTTCACCCGACATGCTCCAGGTCGCGCGCATCCGCGGTGGTCACGTGCTGAAAGGCTCGGTGCGCGCCGCCGGCTCCAAGAACGCCGCGTTGCCCCTGCTCGCCGCCTCGCTCCTCACGGGCGAGACGGTGACGCTGCGCAACGTGCCCGACCTGAGCGATGTCCGCTACATGGCCGAGATCCTCGGCCACCAAGGCGCGACGGTCGCGAACCCCGAGCCCGGCGTCTGGACGATCCGCGCCGGGCAGGTCGCGCACCGCACGCCCTACGACCTCGTCCGCAAGATGCGCGCGTCGGTCTGCCTCCTCGGCTCGCTGGTGGGCCGCCTCCGTCAGGCGGAGATGGCCATCCCCGGCGGCTGCGTCATCGGCCCCCGCCCCATCGACCTCCACCTGAAAGGACTCGAAGCCCTCGGCTGCGCGGTGTCCGTCGAAGCCGGCTTGGTGCAGGTCGACGCCTCCCGCGCCCGCGGCGCCACCGTCCCCATGGGCGGCCCGATGGGCAGCACGGTGCTCGGCACCGCGAACCTCGTGATGGCCGCCACGCTCACTCCGGGCGTGACGCGCGTCGAACACGCCGCGCGCGAACCGGAGGTCGTCGACCTCTGCGCGATGCTCGTGAAGATGGGCGCGAAGATCCGCGGCCAAGGCACGGGCGTCATCGAAGTCGAAGGCGTCGCCGCGCTGCATGGCTGCGACCACACGGTCATCGCCGACCGCATCGAGGCCGGCACGTATCTCGTGGCCGGCGCGATCACCGGCGGCGACGTGACCGTCACCCACTGCGAGCCATCGCACCTTACCGCCTTCCTCGACAAGCTCCGCGCCGCCGGCGTGGACGTCGAGACCGGCCCCGGCTTCATCCGCGCCCGCGGCCGGCCCACGCGCGCGGTCGAGATCGTCACCGAGCCTTACCCGGGTTTCCCGACCGACCTGCAGGCGCAGTTCATGGCCCTCCAGCTCCTCGTCGACGGCCGCAGCCCGATCACGGAGAAGATCTATCCCGCCCGCTTCATGCACGCCGCCGAGCTGCAGCGCATGGGCGCCGACATCGCGATCGAAGGCGCCACGGCCGTCGTCGCCGGCGGGCGCCCGCTCTCGGGCGCTCCGGTGATGGCCTCCGACCTCCGCGCCTCCGCGGCCCTCATCCTCGCCGCGCTGGTCGCCAAGGGCGAGACGTGGGTCCAGCGCCTCTACCATCTCGACCGCGGTTACGAACGCTTCGAGGAACGCCTGCGCTCCCTGGGCGCCGACGTCGAACGCCTCCCCGCCTCCGCCCTGCCGAAAGGCTTCGCCGAGGACTGAGGGTTGCCAATTCGCCCCGACCCCGCACCTTGCGCCCATGGCCCGCAAGGATTCGCCCGATGACCCCCAGCCGCCCGCCGGCAAGGAAGCCGTATCCCGCGCGAACCGCTCGCTCGACGCCGCCCTGCGCCCGCCGAAGCTCGACGACTTCGTCGGCCAGCAGCGCACGGTCGAACGCCTGCGCGTGATGATCGGCGCCGCGCGTCGCGAAGGCCGCACGCTCGACCACATCCTCCTCCACGGCCCGCCCGGACTCGGCAAGACGACCCTCGCGATGATCCTCGCCGAAGAGATGGGCCGCCCGGTGCGCGTGACCTCCGGACCCGTCGTCGAGAAGGCCTCCGACCTCGCCGGCCTGCTCACGAGCCTGCAGGAAGGCGACCTGCTCTTCGTCGACGAGATCCACCGCATCCCGAAGACGGTCGAGGAGTTCCTCTACTCGGCGATGGAGGACTTCCGCATCGACATCATGATCGACCAGGGTCCGAACGCCCGCAGCGTGCGCCTCGACCTCCCGAAGTTCACGCTCATCGGCGCGACGACCCGCACGGGCCTGCTCACCGCCCCGCTCCGCAGCCGCTTCACGCTCCAGACCCGCCTCGACTATTACACCCGCGAGCAGCTGCTCAGCATCGTGCGCCGCAACGCCTCGCTGCTGAACCTCGACATCGACCAGGGCGGCGCCGACGAGATCGCCCGCCGCGCCCGCGGCACGCCCCGCATCGTCAACAACCTCCTGCGCTTCACGCGCGACTACGCCCTCGAGCGCGCCGGCGGCAAGGCCGACGCCAAGGTCACGGCGGCCGCCCTCGAGCTCCTCGAGATCGACCAGCAGGGCCTCGACGACATGGACCACCGCTTCCTCCGCGCGATGGCCGAGAAGCACAACGGCGGCCCGGTCGGCCTCAGCAGCATCGGCGCCGCCATCGGCGAGGACGCCCATACGCTCGAGGAAGTCCACGAGCCGTTCCTCGTGCAGGAAGGCTACGTCGTCCGCACCCCGCAGGGCCGCGTCCTGGCCCCGAAAGGCTGGCTGGCCGTGGGCCTCAAGCCGCCGGAGTTCTGAGCCGGGCGTTCTGACGCTGGACAACGGCGTTTTCCCTCGGCTAAGGTCGCTCCTTCACCGCCATGGCAAAACGTTGGGTCATCAAGCTCGGTTCCGGCCTCCTCACCCGCAAGGACGGCAAGGTCGACCGCGTCCAGATCGGCCGCATCGTCGATCAGGTCGCCGGACTCCACAAGCGCGGCATCCAGGTCGTCCTCGTGACCTCCGGCGCCGTCGCCGCCGGCATGACCGCCATGGGCCTCGAGAAGCGCCCGAAGGAAGCCCGCGAACTCCAGGCCTGCGCCACCGTCGGCCAGCCCGAGCTGATGTCCGAATACGGCAGGCACCTCCGCCGCCACAAGCTCCTCGGCTCGCAGATGCTGCTGACCTACTGGGACCTCGACAGCCGCGCCTGCACCCGCAACGCCCGCGCGACGCTCGACCTCCTGCTCGCCCGCAAGCGCTTCGTCCCGATCATCAACGAGAACGATGCCATCGCCGACGAAGAGATCAAGGTCGGCGACAACGACCGCCTCTCGGCCCACGTCGCCGCCCTGGTCGGCGCCGACCTCCTCGTCATCCTCTCCGGCATCCAGGGCCTGATGACGAAGTCCGACGGCACCGGCGACCTCATCCCTTCCGTCCGCAAGATCGACGACGCCGTGCGCGCCCTCGCCGGCGGCGCGGGCTCCGAACGCAACGTCGGCGGCATGGTCACGAAGCTGCTCGCCGCGGAGATCGCGGCCGAAGGCGGCGTCGACACGGTCATCGCCAGCGGCCGCCGCGAGAAGGTGCTGCTCGAACTCGCCGACGGCGAGAAGCTCGGCACGCGCTTCTCGCTGAAGAAGAAATGAGCGACCTCCTCCAGCGCGTGACCGAGATCGCCCGCACGGCCAAGAAGGCCTCGCGCGCCCTCGCCCTCGCCCCGACCGCCGTCCGCGACGCCGCCTTGCGCGCCGCCGCCCAGGCCCTCCGCGCCG
>JBEDDU010000232.1:0-4085 GCA_041176065.1 Verrucomicrobiota bacterium
GAATACATCGGCGGCGACGGCCTGGTCGGCGCGGACGCCTCCTGGTTCGGCGGCGAGGAGCTGCAGGACATCAAGCTCGGCGAACCGCTCGACATGGCCCAGCTCCGCCGCGCCGAAATCAAGCTGCAGGAGTCGCTCCGCAAGAAGCGGCCTTTCGCCCGCGTCTCGTCCCAGCTCCGCGACGTGGCCGGCGGCAAGATGGTCTCGGTGGTCGTCGACGAAGGCATCGAGCTCAAGATCGACACCTACCGCTTCGAGGGCGCCACGTCCTTCGAACGTTTCGAGCTCTGGCGCGAGGCCGGCCTCGAGACCAGCGAGTACCGCTGGTATAAGTGGTCGTGGCTGCTCGGCACCGGGCGGCTCGACCCCGAGCAGTACCGTGCGGACTGCCGCAAGCTCCGCGATTTCTACCGCAACAGAGGTTATCTCGACGTCCAGGTGGAGGAGGCCGACCCTGAGAAGGTCTGCGTCGTCAAGGATGTCAGCGGCTCCTCCGGCTGGCTCGACGTCGTGTTCAAGCTCACCGAAGGCCGCCGCTACGTCGTCGGCGCCCTCTCCGTCGAAGGTAACCGGCTCGGGCAGTCCGACCCCGTCTTCGCGGGCGAAGCCCTCCGTCGGATCATCGCCGAGCCGTCCCTGCGCATCGGGGCGCACCCCGCTGAGTTTGACCGGTTGAAGTCCGGTGACCCGTTCGCCGCGCCCGCCGTCGAGGCCGCCGCCGACAAGCTCAAGGAGTATTACGGTCAGATGGGCTACATCAACGCCTCCGTCCAGGTCGTGCGTAAGCCCGACCTCGCGACGGGCGCGATCGACGTCCGTTTCGTCATCGATGAAGGTCAGCGTCATGTCGTCCGCGCGGTCGACATCCAAGGCAACACCAAGACCCGCTCCACCGTCATCGCCCGAGAGCTGGCCCTGGGGCCCGGCGAAGTCTTCGACCTCGCCCGAACCCGCGTGTCCGAGGCCCGTCTGCGCAATACCCAGTTCTTCGAAGAGGTCCGGGTGGCGCCCGTCCCGACCCCTGTTCCCGGCCAGAGCGACCTGCGCGTCACGGTCAAGGAAGGCCCGACCGGTCAGGTGAGCTTCGGCGCGGGCTACAGCACCGTCGAAGGGCTCGTGGGATTCGTGGAATACTCCGAGGCCAACTTCGACTTCTCCAATCCTGAGGGCTGGTATCGCGGCGACGGACAGAAGTTCCGCGTGCGGCTCTCGGTCGGCAGCCTGACCAACTCCTTCGAACACTCCTTCGAAGAGCCTGCGTTGTGGGAGCGCGACCTCGCCGTGGGCTACTCCATCGAACGCCGCTATGCCGGCTATGCCTCCGCCAATTATTCCGTGCTCTCCGAAGGCATCAGCCTCTACGCCCGCCGGCGCGTCTTCAGCGCCGTCGAAGGCCGCATCGGTTACGGACTTCGCCGCATGTCGGTCGATAACGTGACGGCTAGCGCGCCCGCCGACGTCGTGACCGAGGGCGCCGCCGGCCCCCGCGTCATCTCGGCGGTTTCCGCCTCCCTGACCTACGATACGCGCGACGAGTACAATTTCCCGACCAAGGGTTCCCGGATCTCCCTTACCGAGGAGCTGGCGGGGAACGGCCTCGGGGGCGACCTGAAATACCTCCGGTCGGAACTCCGGACCGGCCGCTGGTTCCTCGTCTCTCCGACCGCCGAGCAGACCATCGGCATCGTCGGCCGCGTCGGCCTCCTGACCGGGACCGGCGGCTACCTTCCGTTCTACGAACGATTCTACCTTGGCGGCGCTTATGACATGCGCGGCTTCGATTACAACGACGTCGGCGAATTCGACACCTACGACACCTCCTTCGGCAACCAGCCGATGGGTGGAATGACGTATGGCTATCTGAGCGCGGAATATACCATCAAGGCGGCCGATAACCTCCGGTTCGCGGCGTTCTATGACCATGGTTTCGTCAACAAGAGCGAGACCGATTTCGGAGTTTCTTCCGCGAACTCCGATTATGGCGTCGGCATGCGCATCCTCCTGGGCGGCGCTGTCATGCGCCTGGACTTTGGTTTTCCGCTCCGCACGACCCGCTCGCCGCTCACCGGTGCCGGCGTCAATGACGGCGGCATGAAATTCAACTTCACCTTCGGCACGGTCTTTTGATTGCCAACCCCTCGGCTTGCCGCTTCCTCAACCTCATCCCAACATGAAGTCCTTCCTCGCCCTCCTGCTCGCCTCCGCCTCCGCCTTCGCGGCCGCCCCTAACGTCGGCCTCCTCGACGAACAGGAGGTCTTCAAGAAATACGCCAAGGCCGTCGACCTGCAGGCCGAGGTCCGCAAGTCCGAGGAATCCGCCCAGGCTTCCGTCGGCGAGCGCAGCAAGGCCGTCGAGCAGCTCCAGACCGAGCTGGTCGCCGTCCAGAAGCGCGGCCAGGACCCGATGCTCAGCGAAAACGGCAAGAAGGCCGTCGACGCCGAATTCCAGCAGAAGCTCGCTACTTTCCAGCAGCGCCGCGCCGAGCTGCAGAACTTCGTCAACGAAGCCCGCGGCGCGATCCAGCAACGCGTGGGTGAGATGAACAAGCAGATCCTGGCCGACGCCCGTATCCAGGCCGAAAAGGTCGCCAAGGCCAAGGGGCTGCAACTCGTCCTCGGCAAGGGACAGGCTTTCTTCGTCGACGCCTCCCTCGACATCACGGAAGACGTCCTCAAGGAGATGAACGCCGCCTATAAGGCCGCCGCTCCCGCGGTAGCCCCGGCCGCTCCGGCCGCTCCTGCCCCCGCCGCCGGCGACAAGCCGGCCGCCAAGTAAGACTTTGCCGCGCCCCTGCCAGTCAGGGGCGCTTCATTTGGGATCATGACGACTTCCTTCACCATCGCCGAACTTGCCTCCCTGACCGGAGCCAAGTCCGTCGAGGGTGCCTGCGTCGGTCCGATCACCGGCATCGCCGCGCTGGCCGAAGCGGCCTCCGCCGATCTTTCTTTCCTCGGTAACGCGAAGTACGCCGATGCGGTCGCCGCCTCCAAGGCCGGCGCGATCCTCGTCCCCGCCGCCTTCGCGGGCCAGCCGGCCGCGGGCCAGGCCTTCCTCCGCGTCGACAATCCTTCCTACGCGCTCGCGCTGCTCTGCGGCGTCCTCGAAGCGCGCCTCTGGCCTCGCCCCCCGGCCGGCATCCACGCCAGCGCGGTCGTCGCGGCCTCCGCCAAGGTCGATGCTTCCGCCCACGTCGGCCCGCTCTGCGTCATCGGCGAAGGCGCCGTCGTCGCCGCCGGCGCGGTGCTCGAAGCGCGGTGCTTCGTCGGCGCCCGCGCTTCGGTCGGACCCGATTGCTGGCTCAAGCCCGGCGTGACCATCGGCGACTATTGCGTCCTCGGCGCCCGCTGCCGCCTGCAGTCCGGAGCCGTCATCGGCTCCGACGGTTTCGGCTACGAGCCGGTGAAGGGCGAGATCCAGCGCATCCCGCAGATCGGCAACGTCGTCCTCGAGGACGACGTCGAGGTCGGCGCCAACTCCACCCTCGACCGCGCCCGCTTCAGCCGGACGGTGGTAGGACGGGGCACCAAGATCGATAATCTCGTCCAGATCGCCCATAACGTGCGTATCGGCCGCCAGTGCCTCATCACCGCGCAGGTCGGCATCGCCGGCAGCACGACGCTCGGCGACCATTGCGTCCTCGGCGGCCAGTCCGGGGTGGCCGGCCATCTGACCCTCGGCGACCGCGTCAAGCTCGGCGCCCAGGCGGGCCTCTTCGAGGATGTGCCCGCCGACGGCTTCATGAACGGCACGCCCGCCGTGCCCTTCGGCCTGGAGCGTCGCCTGGTCGTCCTGTCCCGTCGTCTGCCCGAATTGTTCAAAAAGGTTGATTCGCTGACCGCCTCCTTGGACTCTGCTGGACGCTAACCGACATGAGCCTCCCTGAGATGAAGATTTTCACCGGCAACGCCAACCCGGCGCTGGCCAAGGAAATCTGCGAGCATCTCGGCGTCCCGCTCGGCACCGCCACCGTCAACCGTTTCCCCGACGGCGAGACGTTCGTGCAGATCAATGAGAACATCCGCGGTTGCGACGTCTATGTCGTCCAGCCCACCTGCGCGCCCGCCAACGACCGCATCATGGAGCT
>JBEDDU010000233.1:0-13612 GCA_041176065.1 Verrucomicrobiota bacterium
CCCCTGCCCGGCGGGATTTGTCGGTCCGGTAGAACCGGTCGAAGAGGCGCGGCAGGTCCGCCGGCGTCACGCCCGCGCCGTCATCCTCCACGCTGAGTTCGGTGCCCTCGGCGGTGTCCCGGGTGGCGATCCGCAGCCGGCTGAGGCCGGCGGCGTGCGCGAGCGCGTTGTCGATCAGGTTCTGGATGAGGCGGCGCGCCTGGATCGGATCGGCGCCGACGTCCTGCGTCGCCGCCAGGTCCAGGCTGAGCGTGACGCCCGCGGCCTTGCAGCGGGCGTCGAACTCGGCGGCCACCTCGCGGGCGGCCGTATGCAGGGCGCCCGTCTCGCGCCGGACCTCGCGGGAAGACTCGAGGCTCGCCAGCGCGAGGAGTCCTTCGACGAGGCCTTGGAGCCGGCCGACGGAGTTCACGATCTTCTGGGTGAAACGCGCGCGGTCTTCGGATGACATCGTCGCCTGGTCTTCGGCGAGCGTCTCGGCGTAGCCGCGCAGGATCGTCACCGGCGTGCGGAGATCATGGGAGACATTGGTCACGAAATCCCGCTCCATCGCCTGCAGGCGCTTCAGCGCGGTCACGTCCGCCAGCACGAAGATCGCGGCGCCCGGGCCGAACGCCTCCGGGTCGGTGAGCGCGCCGGCGGCCTGGAGCCAGACGTCGGCGAGCGGCGCGCGGTTGAGCATCAGCGTGGCGCGCGCGTCGCCTTCGGCCCGTACGCGCCGGATCAGTTCGATGATGTCCGCGCTCCGCACGAGCGGCACCACCGGGCCGCCGATGTCTTCCTCGGCGATGTCGAACAGCGTCGCGGCGGCCGGGTTCGCGAGACGCAGCCGGTCCTGCGCGTCGACGACGAGCACCGCCTCGGTCAGCGGCGCGAGCAGCGCCTCGATGCGGCGCCCGGCGGCGGCGCGGATCTCGCCTTCGTTTTCGGCGCGGCCTTCGATCGCGACGAACAATTCTTCCAGGCGCAGCTTGCGCACCAGCCAGCCCTGCGGGCGGGGACCGGCGTTGCCCGCGAGCAGCGTGCGGCGCGCCCAGCGGACGTGCGAAGCCACCGCGGCGAAGACCCAGACGGCGGCCGCGACGAGCGCGAGCAGGAGCAGCCAGGGGAGCCAGGTCATCGGCTTCGGATGCTGTCGGTCACGCGAAGACGCGCGAGCGCAAAGCGGCTCAGCCGTTCACGCGGTAACCGACGCCGCGGACCGTGTCGATCACGTCGCCGGACGGGCCGAGCTTCTCGCGGAGACGGCGCACGTGCGTGTCGACCGTCCGCGTCTCGAGGTCCGGAGAATAATTCCAGACGTCAGCCAGCAGTTCTTCGCGGGACTGCACCCGGCCCTTCCGCTCGAGGAGCAGGCGGAGCAGCTTGAATTCGGTCGCCGTGAGGTCGACGGGTTTGCCCGAGGCGGTGACCTCGTGGCGTTCGATGTCGAGCACCAGCGCGCCGGCGGCGAGGCGCGTCGACGGTTTGGCCGCGGCGGACTTCGCGCGACGGAGGAGCGCCTGCGCGCGGAGCATGAGCTCACGCGTGTCGAAAGGCTTGGTCACGTAATCGTCGGCGCCGGACTCGAGGCCCTTCACCTTGTCGACCGTCTCCCCTTTCGCCGTCAGGAAGATCACCGGAGTATCCTGCAGGAGCGCATCGGCGCGGACCATGCGGAGGAGCTGCACGCCGGTGAGCTCGGGCATCATCACGTCGAGGATGATCAGGTCCGGTCGGAAGTCGCGGGCCAGGCCGATGGCGCGGAGCGGGTCGTTGAGCGTCCGGATGGCGTAGCCGGCCTGCTTGAATTTATAATCAAGGAGCTCGGTGACGTCGGCTTCGTCGTCAACGATCAAGATGCGCTTGAGATGTTCGGCGTCCATGGGTGCGTGCTTACATAAGAGGAGCCCCGACTTAAGCGCCAGAGTTAGGTGTCAATGATGGCGGACGTGTTACACCCTTAAAATTAATACATAAACACATCACTATCAACTGTTTACTAATTAAAGAAACACGACCGTCACACCGTGCGGCCACAATCTTTACATAGGGGTGTTCCACGTGGAACTCCCCCTTCCCTTCCCCCTTATTTGGATCGGAAAAGAACCATCAGCAGCGAGATGTCCGCCGGGTTAACCCCGCTGATGCGACTGGCTTGTCCGAGGGTCTTAGGCTGGATGGCCTGAAGTTTCTGGCGGGCTTCGATGCGCAGGCCGTAGGCTTTAAGGAAATCAAAGCCTTCAGGCACCTTAAAGGAGTCTAGGTCGTGCAGCTTGCGGGCGTTACGCGTTTCGCGCTCCAAGTAGCCGCGGTATTTGACCCGATACATGACTTCGGCCTGAATCTCCGGGGCTTCGGCCAGGAATGTGGGCGGCAAGTCCTTAGGCGTGGAACTCCAATTACGGCGGATGACGTCGCCGGCGATTCCACCCGGGATGGCCAGCTTTTCCAGGTATTCGATCCAATGGGTCACTTTTTCAGCCTTAGACTGGATGCGGGCCAGACGATCAGGCGGCACGAGGCCGAATTCAGCGATTTTATCCTTAAGGCGCAGCTCGGCGCTGCCGTGGTTGAACAAAAGACGGAATTCAGCCCGGCTGGTGAACATCCGGTAAGGCTCTTGGGTGCCTTTGGTGACTAGATCATCAATCAGAACCCCGATGTAGGCCTCATCCCGACCCAGGACCATGGGAGTCTGGCCTTTGACCTTACAGGCGGCATTGACCCCAGCAACCAGGCCTTGGGCGGCAGCTTCCTCATATCCAGAGGTACCATTAATCTGGCCGGCAAAGAAGAGGGCATCCACCTTTTTGGACTCGAGGGTGGGGTAGAGCTGGGTTGGAGGCGCGAAGTCGTACTCTACGGCATAGGCCGGGCGCAACATGACGGCATTCTCCAGTCCTGGCACTGAGGCCAGCATCTGGAGCTGGACCGTGAAGGGAAGGGAGGTCGACAGGCCATTGATATACCATTCGTCGGTATTCCGACCTTCAGGCTCTAGGTAGAGCTTATGGGCATCCTTATCCGAGAACTTTACGAACTTGTCCTCGATGGAGGGGCAGTAGCGCGGGCCGACGCCGGTGATCTCGCCTCCATAGAGGGGGGAGAGGTGGAGGTTCTCTTGGACGATCTTACCGGTGGCGCCCGTCGCCTCGGTCATCCAGCAGGATACCTGGTCGCTGCCAGGAGTCCATCCAGGGAGGCGCTCGCCCGCTTGTTCCACGTGGAACAAATCTTCCTGCTGACGGGTATCGTGGAAGGCAAACAGGGTAGGGGAGGCGTCGCCGGGCTGCTCCTCGCACTTCGAGAAATCGATGGACGATCCGAGGATGCGCGGAGGGGTGCCGGTTTTGAGCCTCTGGAGTTCAATACCAGCCTCTAAGAAACTGCTAGACAATGACTTAGCACTAAAGTCGCCCAGCCGACCGCCTTCGGTTTTATTCGCCCCGATGTGCATCAGCCCGCGCAAGAAAGTCCCGGTGGTAACGACCACGGTTTTACCATGGAAGTCGAGGTCCAGGTTGGTCTGGACGCCGACCACGGCGCCGGCCTTGAAGATGAGTCCGGTGACCTGGGCCTGGAAGATCGTCAGTCCGGCCTGCAGCTCGCAGAGGTGCTTCATCCGGAACTGATAGGCCTTCTTATCACACTGGGCGCGGGGGGCCTGGACGGCCGGACCCTTGGAGGAGTTGAGGAGGCGGAACTGGATGCCGGTAACGTCGGCGGTCAGGCCCATCTCACCCCCCAAGGCATCGATCTCGCGAACGATGTGGCCCTTGGCTTGGCCCCCGATGGCGGGGTTGCAGCTCATCTGGGCGATGGTGTCCACGTTGCCGGTCAGCAGCAGGACATCGACCCCCATGCGGGCGGCGGCCAGGGCGGCTTCCACGCCGGCATGGCCGGCCCCGCAGACGATGACGTCATAGGGGCGGTCGGGCCCGAGGCGGATTTGTTTGTGAGGTCGCATAGGCGCTCCCTCACCGGAGGGAATCACTTACCTATGCAGAAGGAAGCAAAGAGCTTGTCCAGCATACGCTCATTATCGATGCGACCGACGATCTCCCCCAGGGCGTCCAGGGCGGCCCGGGTCTGGGCGGCCGCCAGTTCCGTCTGGATGGGGGCTTTCAGGTGGCCGACGGCTTCGGTCAGGGCGACCGCCGCCCGGGCCATGGCCTCGGCGTGACGGACGGAGACGACGAGTTCCTCGGCGCCCGGGGCGATGTCCCGGGCGACCAGGAATTCCCCGAGCTTCGCGCGCAGGGTCTCGGCGTCGCGGCCGTCGAGGAGGCAGGCCGACAGCTTGGTCAGCCCGGTCAGGAAATCTTTCTGCGCGGGATGCGCGGGAAGGTCGGTCTTGTTCGCGACGACGAGCGAGCGCGCGGGGTCCAGCAGCGCGACGAGTTCCGCGGGCAGCGCAGGGGGCTCGGCGGAAGCGTCGACCACGAGGAGCAGCAGGTGCGCGCCGCGCGCCTGCTCGAGCGAGCGCGTCATGCCGAGGTTCTCGAGCGTCGAGCCGCCGTCGCGGAGTCCCGCGGTGTCGATCGCGGTGACGGCGAGCGGCAGTCCTGCGACGGGCGCTTCGAGGTAGTCGCGCGTCGTGCCGGCTTCGGGGCTCACGATCGCGCGGTCGGCGCCGGCGAGCACGTTGAGGAGGCTCGACTTGCCCGCGTTCGGCGCGCCGACGACGGCCACGCGCAGGCCCGCGCGCAGGGCGCCGTCGTGCTTCGCCGTGCGCGCGTATGCGGAAAGTTCTGACGCTATTTCAGCCAAGCGGGCCGCAGGTCCGCGCGGGTCCTCGGGCGGCAGGTCTTCTTCGGGGAAATCGATGTGCGCCTCGAGCTCGGCGAGCACCTGCAGGGTGCGGTCGGTCCATGTCGCGACATGCCGGCCGAGTTCGCCGGCGAGCATGCGGCGGGCCGAGGCGAGCGCGCGCTCGGAGCTGGCGTGGATCAGGTCCGCGACGGCTTCGGCCTGCGTGAGGTCGATGCGTCCGGCGAGGTAGGAGCGGCGCGTGAACTCGCCGGGCTCGGCGAGCCGGCCGCCGCGCGCGAGGCAGTCCTCGGTGAGGCGGCGCACGAGCAGCGGGTTGCCGTGGCAGGTGATCTCGAGCGAGTCGTTGCCGGTGAAGGAACGGCCGGCATGCCAGAGCACGGCCACGACCTGGTCGATGGGCGCGCCGGTTCCGTCGCGCCAGATGCCGAGCGTCGAGGTCTTCTCCGCCAGCGGGGTCTTCCGGCCGAGGGCGGCGTGCGCGATCGTGGCCGCCAGCGGTCCGTCGACGCGCACGATGGCCAGCGCGGAACGGCCCGCGGGGGTCGCGGCGGCGACGATGGTCTCGGAGGCGGACATGGGATGGCGTGAGCCGAGTCCATCCCAAGGGGCGAGGGGAGGGGAGGCAAGCGGTGTCATACGTCCGCAAAAAGGCTGGAAGGGAAGGGCGGGCCTGCCAAAGTCCGCCCGAGACACTCCCGTGGAAAATCACCGCTTCCTTCTTCCTGAACCGGCCCGCCAGATCGCGGCGGCCCATTGCACCCCCTGCTATGTCTACGACCAGGCAACCCTCGAGGCCCAGGCCGACGCCATGCTGGCGTTCCCGAACGCCTTCGGCCTGACCGTCCGTTTCGCGATGAAGGCCTGCCCGAACGCCTCGATCCTCAAGATCTTCGCCAACAAGGGGCTGCATTTCGACGCCAGCTCGGGCTGGGAAGTCCGCCGCGCCCTCCATGCCGGCGTCCCGGCCGACCGTATCTCGCTTTCCTCCCAGGAGCTCCCGGAGGATTTCGCCTCCCTCCTTACTAAAGGAGTGCACGTCAACGCCTGCTCCCTCCTTCAGCTTGAGCGGATCGGCCAGGCGCTCCCGGGCCATGAGGTCGGCCTGCGCTTCAATCCCGGCCGTGGTTCGGGCGGCACGGGCAAGACGAACGTCGGCGGCCCCGACTCCTCTTTCGGCATCTGGCACGAGTGGGCCGACCAGGCCCAGGCCATCGTGAAGCAGCACGGCCTCAAGGTCGTCCGCATCCACACGCACATCGGTTCTGGCAGCGACCCGGTGGTCTGGCAGGAGGTCTCCGCCGCCAGCCTCGCGCTCGTCGCCCGCTTCCCGACCGTCCAGACCCTCAACCTCGGCGGTGGCTATAAGGTCGCCCGCGTCGCCGCGGAGAAGGGCACCGACCCGCAGGTCGTCGGCGCGCCCGTGAAGGTCGCCTTTGAAAAGTTCGCCGCGGCCGACGGACGCAGGCTGCGTCTCGAGATCGAACCCGGCACGTTCCTCGTCGCCAACGCCGGCGCCGTGCTCGCGCGCGTGCAGGACGTCGTCTCCACCGGCGCCCGCGAATTCCTGAAGCTCGATTCCGGCATGACCGAGATCCTGCGTCCGTCCCTCTACGGCTCCCAGCATCCGGTGCATCTCTATCCCGCGAAGCCCGCCGCCGGCGAGCGCGACTACGTCATCGTCGGACACTGCTGCGAATCCGGCGACCTCATCAGCTGCGCGCCGGGCGAGCCGGAGACGCTCGCCGCGCGCCGCCTGCCCGCGGCCGTCGCCGGCGACCTCTGCGTCATCGGCGGAGCCGGCGCCTACTGCGCCGGCATGAGCACCAAGAATTACAACTCGTTCCCCGAAGCCCCGGAGGTCCTCCTCCGTCGCGACGGGCGCGTCTCGCTCATCCGTCGCCGCCAGTCCCTCGAGCAGATCTTCCAGAACGAAGTCGTCGCCGAAGGTCTCTGAACGTGCCGCTCCTATCCCCAGCGCTGGGCGCCACGCTGCCGGACTCCCCGCACGCGACGGTCGTCTGCCTGCCGACGCTCGCCGACGTCGAGAGCTACGAGCGCAAGGAAGCGCGTGTCTGGAAGCTGCTGCGCTCCGGCTACCCGCGCTTCGTCCGCAACGCGCTCGTCGCGCGCGCCGCGCAGGAGGCCGCCCGTCGCCTCGGCCGCGCCGGCGAACTCTTCCCGCTCGTCTCCGCGGAGAGCGCCCGCCGGCTCGCCGCGCATGTCGGCGCGGAGCTGACTTCGCTCGACGCCGTCGGCGACTGGTGGCTGGCCGTGACGCCGGCCGGGGACGCCGCGCTCCGCCTCGCGAAGATGGTGCAGCACACCGGCACGCTCATCTCGTCGCGTCAGGCCGAAGCCTGGCTCGCCGGCGAGGCGCCTGCCGACGGCGCCGCCGCGGCCGCGACGATCCGCGCGGCCCTCGCGCCGTATCTCGCGGGCGTGCCGTCGTCGGACATCCTCATCGCCAGCGCCGGCATGAACGCGGTCGATGCCGGCCTCGCCGCCGTCGAAGCCGTCCAGCGTCCGTGCGGACGCACCGACTGGATCCAGCTCGGCTGGCTCTACGTCGATTCGACGCGTCTGTTCGAGAAGGCGCGCGACGCCCGTCACCACTTCGTCCCCGACGTCCGCGACCTCGCGGCGGTCGAGCGTCTCCTCGCGACGGGCGCCGTCGCCGGCGTCCTCACCGAGATCCCGAACAACCCGCAGCTCGAGACCGCCGACCTGCCGGCCCTTCGCGCGCTCTGCGACCAGCACGGCGCGAAGCTGCTGCTCGATCCGAGCAGCGTCGGCCTCGCCTCGGTCGACGTCCTGCCTTACGCCGACGTGCTCGTCTCGAGCCTCACCAAATACGCCGGTTCCGAGGGCGACGTCATGGCCGGCGTGCTCGCCATCGACCCGCGTCGTCCCGACGCCGCGGCGATGCTCGCCGCCGCCCGCGCCCGGCTCGCTCCGCTGCATCCGCTCGACCTCCGCGCGCTCGCCGCGCAGGTCGGCCGCCTGGAGGAAGTCACGCGCCGGCTCTCCGCGAACGCCGCCGAACTCGCGCGTCGGCTCGCCGCGCATCCGGCGGTCGCCCGCGTGCGTACCGCCGACCAAGGGCCGACCGCGGCGAATTATCTGCGGGTGCGCCGACCTGGCGCGGGCGCGGGCGCGCTCATCACGCTCGAGCTCCGCGGCGACATGCGCGCGGTCTACGATCGTCTCGCCGTCGGCAAGGGTCCGAGCTTCGGCCTGCGTTACACCCTCGCCGCGCCGTTCCTCTGGCTCGCGCACTTCGATGAAGTCACGACCGAGCAGGGCAGGGCGGGCCTGCGCGCCGCCGGCCTTGACCCGGACCTCCTGCGCCTCTCCGTCGGCCTCGAACCGATCGAGGAGATCTGGGCGGTGTTCGACGACGCGCTTCCCAAATAAGCGACCCGCCGGTCGGCGGGTCGCGCAGGGTTCAGTTGGCGTCCTTCTCGTCGGCTGCCGGCTCGTCGTCGGCCTCGTCGTCCTTCACCTCCGGTTTCTTCACGCCGCTCTTACGGGCGGTCCGCGCCTTCAGCATGCGTTCGCGGAAGGCCGCCCGTTCCTTCTCCTGGAGGCCCGGCGCGGCGGGGTCGATCTTGCCGAGCGCCGCATCGTAGGCCTTGCGGTAGGCCGCTTCGGATTCGTTCGACCGCTTGCGCGCCGACTTGTACTCCGCGTAGGCCTTGGTCGTCAGGGCTCGGTCGGCCTTCGCCTGCTGTTCGGCCGCGGCGATATCCGGCAGCTCGAGGGCGGCCTTGCGGGCGGCGACGAGCCGGGCGTGGTCCGGATCGCCGCCGGCGCCGGTCTCCTTGGCGGGGGCGGCGATGAGTGGCGTGTGGACGCCGACGGCGAGGAGCACGGCGGCGAGGGTGGCTTGGGTGGTGTTCATGGTGTGGGTGGGAACGGGCTTGAAGGAAGGGTGTCCAAGCAGGACAATTCAAGTCCCTCGCCCTGAGGTCCGCCCCATGAGTCCCTTCCTCCGTCTCCTTCTGGGAGTCTTCCTGCTTTTCCCGGTCGCCCTTTCCGCGCAGAAGAAGCGCCCGACCCAGCAGTTGGAGATGACCGCCCTGCCGGCCGTGCCGAGCCTGCCCGACGCCTTCCCCCAGGTGGTCGGCACCCAGGCCTTCGGGCCGGCTTATAAGTTCACCAAGGACCCTGCGGTGCTCGAAGCGGCCAAGGGCATCTCGGCGATGGGCTCGCGCATCCTCAAGATCGACGCCGTCTCCGGCGGGCAGCTGACGCCGTACATCGCGATGCCGTTCACGCACTACGTCGTGTGGTATCGTTCGAACGACGCGTGGACGAAGGGCATCACGCCGGAGCTCCGCCGTCGCGAGTACAACGCGATGTATCTCTTCACGAAGGACCTGCTCACGCGCTACGACGCCACGGGCAAGACCTTCTTCCTCGGACACTGGGAGGGCGACTGGTACCTGCTCCCGGGACAGGACGTGAAGAAGGACGCGCCGCCCGAGCGCATCGCCGCGATGATCGAATGGTTCGCCATCCGGCAGAAGGCCGTCGACGACGCCCGCGCCGAGGTGCCTTACACCAAGTGCCGCGTCTATACTTATGCCGAAGTGAACCGCGTCCGCGACGCGATGAAGGACGGACGCCAGCGCATGGTCAACGCGGTGCTGCCCAAGCTCGCCGTCGATTTCGTCTCCTATTCCGCCTACGACTGCCAGCTCCTGCCCGCCGAAGAGATCCGCGCCACCTTGGATTACGTCAACGCGCAGCTGCCGCCCAAGGCGGGCCTCCCGGCGAAGCGCGTCTTCATCGGCGAATGCGGGCTGTCCTGGAAGGCCTGCGGCGGCGACGGCGCCGTCCACGAGAAGCGCAACCGCGAGATCCTCGTGAAGTTCCTTTCCTGGAAGCCGGCGTTGGTGCTTTTCTGGCAGTATTACAACAACGAGGTCGTGGCCGGCGAGCAGGTCGGCTTCTGGCTCGTCGACCACAAGAACCAGAAGACCCCCCTGCATGCGACGCTCACCGCCCTCTACGCGGCGCAGGAGGAGGCGGCCCGCGAACTGCGGTACAAGACGCGCCGCCTGCCGGGCTTCGAGGAGATGGCCGCCTTCAGCGAGAACTGGCTCACCGCCGGCGGCGCCCGCTGAGGAGTCCGCGCTTGAGCCCCGTCGCGTAACGCGGAGATTAAGACGATGCGGAACAAGCTCCTCCTCGAGGCCGTCGGCACCTTCTTCCTCTGCCTGGCTTCGATGACGAGCGCCGGCGCGCTGCCGATCGCGGCCCTGCTCTGCGCTCTTTACTATATGGGCGCTCCGGTCGGCCTCATGCAGTACAACCCCGCGCTTTCGCTCGCCTTCCGCCTGCGCGGCCGGATCGGCACCCGTTCGCTCGCCGCGACCGTCGGCGTCCAGCTGCTTGCGGCGCTCACGGCCGCCCTGGTCGCCGGAGCGATGCTCGGTCACGACCCCGAACGCGCGAAGGGCGCCGTCGACGCGCTGGGCGCGCCGGTCTTCGAGGGTTATGCGGCGGATGGCAGCGCGGAACTCCTCGGCACGTTCCTCCTGGCTTTCGTCTTCCTCCTGGTGGGAACCTCCCGCCTGACCGCCGGCAACAGTTACTTCGGCTTCGCCCTCGCCTTGGCTGCTTTCGGCCTGCAAGGGGTCTTCAGCGACCACAGCCCGGCGATGAATCCGGCGGTCGGCTTCACGTCCGCGATCTTCGGAACATGCGCCGCCCTGGCGGAAGGCATCGAAGGCGCCAAGGCCTTCGTCACCGAGACCGTCTACCTCGCCAAGATCGCCCCCCGCGTCGCCGCCGACATCGCCGTCCAGTTCCTCGGCGCCGCCTTGGCCGCCTGGTTCTTCCGGTATCTCTTCCCGGAAGACCGCTGAAAACCTGCGGGAGGGCTTGAATCGTGGCGGGCAGGGCCCAAGGTGTCGGCATGTCTCCGCTCCTCATCGCCCATAAGCACTACGGCTCGCTCCTCCTCGTCCTGGTCCTCGCCGTCATCGTCGTGGCCCTCACCAAGGGGCCGAAGCCCGTCCTGCAGCGCATCGTCGCCGTCCTCGTCGACATCAACCTCGTCGTCGGGATCGTCGCCCTGTTCTACACCGCCAAGCCGATCTCCTGGTTCCACCCGATCTTCGCCCTCGGCGCGGTCGGCCTCCTGCACGCCGGCGCCAAGAGCGAAGACAAGGCCAAGGTCGTCCGCTGTTTCTCGATCGCCCTCGTCCTGCTCGTCGCCGCCTGGTCCGTCAACGCCTCCTGGGGCCCGGATTTCTTCAAGAGCACGCTGATGTTCAAGGTCGGCGCCACCGCTCCGGTCGCCCCGTAAGCCCCGAAGTCACGTTTCGGTCACGACGGCCCGGACATCGTCCGGGCCGTTTGACTTCCCGTTGACGCACGGCTTGTTGGGGCGAGACTCCTCCTCGCCCGTCTCCGATGTATCGCCTCGCCCTCAACATGCTCTTCGGAGACCGCGCCAAGCTGGCGATGCTCCTGTGCGGGCTGGCGTTCTCGGCCCTGCTGATGGCCCAGCAGAGCTCGGTCTTCTTCGGCATCATGAGCTGGACCTACACGCCGATGGTCAACATCCGCGCCCAGGTCTGGGTCAGCGATCCGATGGTCGAGCAGGTCAACGACGCCAAGCCGCTCCGCGACACCGACCTCGGCCGCGTCCGCTCCGTCGACGGCGTCGCCTGGGCCGCCCCGCTGCATACCTCCTTCGTCCAGGCGCGCATGCAGGACGGCAACTTCAAGCTGATCACGCTCGTCGGCATCGACGCGGATACCTTCGCCGGCGCGCCCGCGGTGCTCTCCCAGGGCCGCATCGAGGACCTCCGTCTGCCCGACACGGTCATCGTCGACGAGTGGGGCGCCGCGCTGATGGGCCGCATGGGCGTCGGTCCTGACGGCAAGCCGCGCAACACGCCGCTGCAGGTCGGCGACACGTTCGAGATCAACGACATCCAGGCCCGCATCGTCGGCATCTGCCGGGTCAAGCGCGCCTTCACCGGCGGACCGTTCGTCTACACCACCTATGACCGCGCGAAGGGCTACACGCTCGGCGCGCGCCGTACGCTGAGCTTCATGCTCGTCGAGCCGCAGAAGGGCGTGGCCCCCGCCGAACTCTGCGACCGCATCGAGCGCGACACGGGCCTGAAGGCGTGGACTTCCGACACGGTCATCTGGAACTGGGGCGAGCGCAGCCTGGCGCGCAACACCTTCTGGTGGTTCTGGACCAACACGGGCATCCCGTTCTCCTTCGGCACGGCGGTGCTCCTCGGCCTGTTCGTGGGCATCGCGATCTCCGGGCAGACGTTCTATTCCTTCGTCCTCGAGAACCTGAAGTATTTCGCCGCCATCAAGGCCATGGGCGCCGGCATGGGCGTCATCGCCCGCATGCTCTTCGTGCAGGCGTTCACCGCCGGCCTCATCGGCTTCGGCCTCGGCGCGGGCATGGCGCAGGCCATCGGCCGCGTGATGATCGAGAAAGGCATGCCTCCCTTCGTGATGTACCCGCAGATCCTCTGGGCGACGTTCGCCCTCGTGCTGGGCATCAGCTTCGTCTCCGCCGTGATCGGCATCGTCAAGGTGTCGCGCGTCGACGCCGCTTCCGTCTTCCGCGGATGAGCCACCTCGCCCACACCGTCGCCGTCCGCGCCACCGGCGTCGACATGTTCTTCGGCACGCCGGAGAACCGCGTCGTCGCCCTGAAGCAGGCCGACTTCGAAGCCCGCCGCGGCGAGCTCATCATGCTGGTCGGCCCGTCCGGTTGCGGGAAGACCACGCTGCTCTCCGTCATCGCCGGCACGCTCACGCCCCAGGCCGGCGCGGTCGAGGTCTTCGGCCAGCGCCTCGACGGCCTCGGCCAGGAGGCGCTCACGACCTTCCGTCGCAAGAACCTCGGCTTCGTCTTCCAGTCCTTCAACCTGATCCCGACGCTCACCGTCGCCGAGAACGTGATGGTGCCGCTCCTCATCCAGGGCCGTCCTTTCGACGAAGCCCATGAGCGCGCGCTCGCGATCATCGAGAAGGTCGGACTCAAGGGCCGTGAAGAAGGCCGCCCCAACGCGCTCTCCGGCGGCCAGCAGCAGCGCGTCGCCATCGCCCGCGCGCTCGTGCACGCACCGCCGCTCCTGATCTGCGACGAGCCGACGTCGGCGCTCGATAAGGATACCGGAGCGCAGATCATGCAGATGGTCCGCGACCTTTCCCGCTCCCCCGAACGCTGCGTGGTCGTCGTGACGCACGACCACCGCATCTTCCGTTTCGCCGACCGCATCGCGGAGATGGAAGACGGCCGCATCAGCCGCGTCGTCGACGATCCGAAGCTCCTCGACACCACCCATCTCTGATCCCCCTTATGTTCAAGAAACGCCTCCTGCTCTTCGCCCTCGCCCTCGCCGGCGCCGGCGCCGCCTTGCAGCTCACCCGTGGCACGGCCACCGAGACGCCGATCAAGCCGCCGCCCTATGAGCCGGCCACCCGCGACAAGGACGGGCTCATCGCCGCCGCCGGCCTCGTCGAGGCCGTCGCCGAGAACACGCTCCTCGGCTCCCCGACTTCCGGCACGGTCGCGAAGGTGCACGTGAAGGTCTGGGACAAGGTGAAGGCCGGCGATCCGATCCTCACGCTCGACGACCGCGACCTCCGCGCGCAGCATGCCGTCCAGAAGGCCGCCGTCGACGCCGCCGCCGCAACCGCCGAACGCGCCGCCGACGCCGCCCGTCGCTGGACCGGCATCAAGGAAAGCGGCGCCGTCTCGGCCGCCGACCTTCTTTCCTACCAGATGGCCGCCAAGGAAGCGCAGGCCAGGCACGCGCTCGCCCGCGCGCAGCTCGACCAGACCGCCGTGCTCCTCGACCGCCTCGTG
>JBEDDU010000234.1:0-5018 GCA_041176065.1 Verrucomicrobiota bacterium
ACGTAGGCATAGCCTTCGGAGGGGGCGGCGGCCAGCGCCACTCCGGTCCGACGCGACCAGGCGGCGCGCAGGTCGGCGGTGAGGTCGGCGGGGCGCTCCAGGCCGGCCGAGCTGACGCGCAAGGCGCCGATCAGATGGGCGGAAGGATAACCGAGGTCGCTTGCCTGCTTATGCAGGCGACCCACGGCCGCATCGAGCGCGGCGGCCGGCGCGGCGGCGGTCAGTTCGGCGGCGAATTCGATCGGCTTGGTCTTCTCGGCGACACGCTGGGCGGCGACCAACCGCAACCGGGCGAGCGAGGGGGCTACCTGACGGACCTGGACCGTCCCTTCGTCGATGATCTTCTGGGCCCGCGCCTTGATCTGCTCAGGGGTCTCGGAAAGTCCGCCGGACTTGAGTCCGTTCGTCGAGACCGAGGCCGCGGTGCTGGTGGCCATGATGCTCTGGCCCGCCTTGATGCGGCTTTCACCCAAAGCATTGATACGCATTGAGTTGTGCCACTCGGCTAATTCAGCCGGGCTGAGCTGGCGCACGACTTCGGCATCCGACACCGGCGGAGGGGTGACCGGCTCGCCGGCGGCGAGCAACAGAAAGGAGGCGAGGAAGGCGTGCACGGGATGTCAGGATTCGTCGAACTTACGGGCGAAAAGGGTCTCCATCTCATCCAACAGGGCGGCGGCATCCTTGCCTCGCACGGAGAAACGGAGCTTCGATCCCTGGCCGGCGGCCAGCATCATCAGGCCCATGATGCTCTTGCCGTTCACCGACTCATCGTCCTTGGAAACGGTGATTTCGATGTCGGGATAGCGGTTCGCCAGCCGGACGATCTGGGCGGCCGGACGGGTGTGGATTCCCATGCGGTTCTGGACGGTGAATTCGCGGGCCGAAGCCTCGTGGGTTTCTTCCATAAGTTAAAGGGGGTCCTGGAGGGGACTCACAGGATAGGGCAAAGGGGAGGCCCCCCGCAAGTCGGGTCAAGGCAAATTGAGCCGAAGGGAGGGGACGCTTGACCTTCCCCGCCAGTCCCCTCCAATCGAGCCAAACGAACTACCGTGGCCAAGCCCGCTGTCCTTACCCATCCCGAATCCCTGAAGCGCCCTGCCGGACCTTCCGAATACGCCAAGGATCCGGTCAACGCTTCGATGTCGAAGGCCGAGAAAATCGCCCTTTACACGAAAATGGCCCGTATCCGCCATTTCGAGCAGCGCTGCATCCGCATCTACCAGCAGGGCAAGATCGGGGGCTTCCTTCACCTTTACGTCGGCCAGGAGGCCGTCGCCGCCGGCACGATCTCCCTGCTCGGCAAGCACGACCATATCATCACCGGCTACCGCGACCACGGCCACGGCCTGATGGTCGGCATGGGCATGAACGAGTGCATGGCCGAACTGACCGGCCGCGTCACCGGCTGCTCCCAGGGCAAAGGCGGTTCGATGCACTATTTCGCCCCCGATAAGAACTACTGGGGCGGCCACGGCATCGTCGGCGGCCAGGCCCCCCTCGGCACCGGCCTCGCCTACGCCGTGAAGTACATGGGCCTCAAGGGCAGCTGCCTCGCCTACATGGGCGACGGCGCGGTCAACCAAGGCGCCGTCCATGAAGCCTACAACCTGGCGGCCCTCTGGGACCTGCCGATGATCTTCGTCGTCGAGAACAACGGCTACTCCATGGGCACCTCCCAGGAACGCTCGACCGCCCACCCGGGCTGCCTGGCCAAGCGTGCCGAAGGCTACAACATGGCCTGGGACGTCATCAACGGCCACGACGTCTACGAAGTCCGCGCCAAGACGGCCCTCGCCCTCAAGCGCGCCCACGAAGAATCCAAGCCGACGGTCCTCGAGATCTTCACCTACCGCTACTTCGGCCACTCCATGGCCGACCCGGACAAGACCTACCGCGACAAGGACGAGATCAAGGAATACCGCGACAAGAAGGACCCGGTCCTCCTCTTCGAGCAGGAGCTCCTCCGTGAGAAGGTCCTCACCCCCGAGCTTTCCCAGAAGATCAACGACGACGCGATGGCCGAGGCCGACAAGGCCGCCGTCTTCGCCGACGAGTCCCCGGACCCCACCCTCGCCGACGTCACCAAGCACATCTACTGGGAAGAGGACAACCGCGGACCGGATACCACGAGCCGCGGCACCATCATCTTCGAATAATCCCTCTTCGCCCCTACTGTCATGGCCGTCATTTCCTACCGCGAGGCGCTCCGCGCCGCGATGCGCGAAGAACTCAAGCGCGACGACAAGGTCGTCATCATGGGCGAAGAAGTCGCCCAGTTCAACGGCGCCTACAAGGTGACCGAGGGCCTCCTCAAGGAGTTCGGCCCGAAGCGCATCGTCGACACCCCGATTTCCGAAGCCGGCTTCATCGGCCTCGGCATCGGCGCCTCCATGCTCGGCATCCGTCCGGTGATGGAACTGATGTTCTGGTCCTTCTCGTACGTCGCGTTCGACCAGATCGTGAACAACGCCGGCAACATCCGCTACATGTCCGGCGGCCTCATCAACTGCCCGATCGTCATCCGTGGTCCGGCCAACGGCGGCACCAACGTCGGGGCCACCCACTCCCACACGCCCGAGGCCATCCTCGCCTCCCACCCCGGCATCAAGGTCGTCTGCCCGGCCACGCCTTACGACGCCAAGGGCCTGCTCAAGGCGGCCATCCGCGACAACGACCCGGTCTACGTGATGGAGAACACCATCCTTTATAACGACAAGGGCGAGGTTCCCGACGAAGACTACATCGTCCCCCTCGGCGTCGCCGACGTGAAGCGCGAAGGCACCGACCTCACCATCGTCGCCCACGGCCGCGCCGTGATCACGAGCCTCAAGGCCGCCGAAGTCCTCGAGAAGGAACACGGCGTCAGCGTCGAGGTCGTCGACCTCCGCTCCATCCGCCCGCTCGACGAGGAGACCATCCTCGCCTCCGTCCGCAAGACGCACCGCGCCCTGCTGGTCGAAGAGAACAAGCCGTTCTGCGGCGTCGACGCCCAGGTGGCCTACCTCATCCAGTCGAAGGCGTTCGACGAGCTCGACGCCCCGATCCACCGCGTGTCCTCGATCGACGCCCCGCAGATCTACTGCAAGCGCCTCGAAGACCAGCAGCTCCCCGACGTGAACCGCGTCGTCCGCGAAGCCCTCAAGGTCCTCGCCTGACCCCTCCCCTCTCAAATCCGATGGCTGAAATTATCGATATGCCGAAGCTCTCCGACACGATGTCGGTGGGGACTTTGGTGAAATGGAACATCAAGGAAGGCCAGACCGTGGCCTTCGGCGACATCCTGGGCGAAGTCGAGACCGACAAGGCCACGATGGAGCTCTCGTGCACCGTCCCGGGCACGATCCTCAAGATCTACGCCCCCGCCGGCTCGCAGCTGCCCGTGGGCGCTCCGATCTGCGCCATCGGCAAGAAGGGCGAAGCCGCCCCTGAGCCTTCCGCTCCGGCCCCGAAGGCCGCCGCTCCCGCGACCGCCGTCCCGGCGATCCCCGAGAAGACCGAAGTGAGCTGCGTCCCCGCCGCTCCCGCTTCCTCCGGCTCCGTCGCCCCGCAGTCCGACGCTTCCCGCACGAAGGCCTCGCCTTACGCCAAGCGCATGGCCGAGAAGGCCGCGCTCAACGTCGCCGCGCTGTCCGGCACCGGCCCCGGTGGCCGCGTCGTCGGCCGCGATGTCGCCGCCGCTGCTTCCGCTCCGGCCGTCGCCGCTCCTTCCGGCCCCCTGAACGTCGCGGTCGCTCCGCCCGCCGACGGCAAGGGCATCCAGCCTGACGCCGACGTCCCCGTGGGCGGCATGCGCCAGACGATCGCCCGCCGACTCCTCGAGTCCAAGGTCACCGTCCCGCACTTCTACCTCGAGGTCGAAGTCGACGCCGCTCCGCTCATGGCCATGCGCGAATCGCTTAACAAGCGCCTCGCCGACGCCGGCGCCGACGCGATCAAGCTCTCGGTCAACGACTTCATCCTGAAGGCCTCCGCCGAAGCCCTCCGCCGCGTCCCCGCGGTCAACGCCTCCTGGGCTGGCACGAGCATCCGCACCCACGGCGCGGTGCACCTCTCCTTCGGCGTCGCCCTCGAGGACGGCCTGGTCACCCCGGTCATCCGCGACGCGCACGCCAAGACGCTCAAGGACATCGCCGTCGAGGCGAAGTCCCTCATCGGCAAGGCCCGCTCGAAGAAGCTCACGCCGAACGAGATGTCGGGCTCGACCTTCACGGTCACCAACCTCGGCATGTACGGCGTCACCGGCTTCTTCGGCATCATCAACGTGCCCAACGCCGCGATCCTCTCCGTCGGCGCGACCATCAAGAAGCCCGTCGTCGACGCCCAGGACCGCCTGGTCATCGGCCACCGCATGGTGATCGGCCTCTCCGGCGACCACCGCGTGGTCGACGGCGCCAACGGCGCGCAGTTCCTCCAGGCGCTCAAGCAGCTCCTCGAAGAACCGGCGCTGATGCTGATCTGAACGGAGCGAAAGCCCTGCCGAAACCCGGGCCCGCGAGGCGCCCGGGTTTTTTGCGCCTGCCTCAGAACGTGCGCACCGACGACAGGCCGCCGTCCACGCGCAGCACCTGGCCGGTCATGAACCGGCTGTGGCCGGAGAGCAGGTGCGCGACGAGCGCGGCGAGGTCCTCCGAACGGCCGACCTGCTGCAGCGGGTGACGCTTGGCGGCGGCTTCCTTCTTGAGGTCGGAGTTCAGCAACGCGCCGGCGAGCGGCGTGTCGGTGAGCGACGGCGCGATGACGTTCACGCGGATGGCCGGCGCCCATTCGGCGGCGAGGCTCCGGGCGAGTCCTTCGACGGCGCCCTTGGCGGCCGCGATGCCCGCGTGCATGGGCTTGCCCTGCGCGACGGCGACGGTGGAGAAGAGCACGACGGACGCGTTGCCCGAGGCCTTCAGGGCCGGCAACGCCGACTGCAGCGCGGCGACCGCGCCGAAGAGGTTCACCTGCATCTCGCGCTGGAAGTCCTCCGCGGTGAGGCGATGGAACGGCTTGAGCACGATCGTGCCGGGGAAGTA
>JBEDDU010000235.1:0-3671 GCA_041176065.1 Verrucomicrobiota bacterium
CCATGGCGCCCGATCAGCCTCCACCTATTCGCTTGCTGGCTCAAGATTATCCCCAATGTAAATGACTTCGATGCCCTCCATCGAAAATCTGTTCGGCAAGAACCGTGAGTGGTCCGAAGACGTCCGGCGGCGCGACCCTGCCTTCTTTGAGACGCTGTCCAGGCAGCAGTCGCCTCGATATCTCTGGATCGGGTGCTCCGACAGCCGCGTCCCGGCCAATGAGATCGTCGGCCTCCTGCCCGGCGAACTTTTCGTCCATCGCAACGTCGCCAACGTGGTCGTGCACACCGACCTCAACTGCCTGTCGGTGCTCCAGTACGCCGTGGATGTCCTCAAGGTCGAGCACGTGATCGTCTGCGGGCATTACGGTTGCGGCGGCGTACAGGCCTCGCTGGAGCGCCGTAAGGTCGGGCTCGTCGACAACTGGCTGCGTCACGTGCGTGACGTGCATCACAAGCACGCCCTCGCCGTCGAAGCCGTCCTCGGGCCGGCCAAGCTCGATGTCCTGTGCGAACTCAACGTGATCGAGCAGGCGGCGAACGTCTGCCACACGACCGTCATGCAGGATGCCTGGGCCCGCGGCCAGAAGGTCGAGGTCCACGCCTGGGTCTATGGCCTGCGCGACGGCCTGCTGAAGGACCTCGGGCTTAACGTCTCCTCGCTCGAGGCGCTCACGCCGGCCTATGGCAAGGTGCTCGCCCGCTATCGCCGGCTGGGAGGAACCGCTGGGTAATAGGTCCGCTTGAGCGCGCCGCGCCGGTGGTCAGGTTGGGAGGATGACCTTACAGGATCGTCCCCGCGAACGCCTCGTCCGTCTCGGCCCCCGCGCCTTGCTGGACGCCGAACTGATCGGGCTCCTCATCGGCGCAGGTACCAAGGGGGCCCCGGCGCCCGTGGTCGCGGCGGCCTTGTTGGCGGAGTCGGGTTCGCTCGCCGCCTTGGCGACGTGGGACACGCTTGATTTCGGCCGCGTCCACGGGCTCGGTCCGGCCAAGGCCGCCGAGCTCGCCGCGGCGATGGAGCTCGCCCGGCGGATCCGCGAACGCGCGCAGGATCCGGGCGAGAAGCTCGACGCCCCGGCCAAGGTCTGGGCGCGCCTCGAGCCGTTCGCGGCCGGCCTCGCCGTGGAGAAGTGCTGGGTGCTGTGCCTGAACCGCCGCAACCGCTTGCTCGCCCTGCATGAGGTCAGTTCCGGCACCGCCACGAGTTCCCTGCTGCATCCGCGCGAGGTCTTCCGACAGGCGCTCAAACACGCCGCTTCGGCCGCCATCGTGGCCCATAACCATCCGAGCGGCGACCCGACGCCGAGCCCTGCGGACCGCGCGGTGACCCGCCAGCTGGCCGAGGCGGGCAGGGTGGTGGGCGTCGAATTGCTGGACCATGTCGTGGTCGGCCGGCCCGAGGCGGATCCGGCGGGCAAAGGATGGTTCAGTTTCGGCGAGGCGGGCTTGATTTAGCGGAACTTGCCGGTGTCCTTTGCAGTCACAGACCCATGCCCATTTCCCGGACCCTCAAGGTCGGGCTCGCCGTCGTCGGCGTGGCCGTCCTCGCCATCGCCGCCCGCCAAGGCCAGCGCTACCACAAGAAGCACCTTGCCGCCCCGCGTTCGGGCGAGGCCGTCTACCGTCAGGATTGCATGAGCTGCCACGGCCCCGTGGGCGAAGGCGTCGCCGGCAAGGCCGACGAGCCGCTCGTCGGCGAGAAGTCGGTCGCTTCCCTGGCGAAGTACATCGCCCGCGAGATGCCGGAGGACGATCCGGGCACCCTTTCCCTGGCCGACGCGACGGCCTCCGCCGAATACATCCACCAGGCCTTCTATTCCGCCGAGGCCCGGGCCCGGAACCACCCCCCTCGCATCGAGGTCGCCCACCTCACCGTGCGGCAGTACCGCGAGAGCATCGCCGACCTGCTCGGCTCGCTGCGCGGCGTGACTTCGACGACGGAGGCGGGCGGCCTCGCCGGGACCTACCGCGAGCGTCCGGAGCGCGACCCGAAGATGCCGGACCGCAACCGTCCGGAGGCCACCTTCAAGAAGCAGGTCGATCCCGTCATCGACTTCGATTTCGGCGAAAGGGCTCCGGAGAAGGGCACCTACGCCGCGCAGTTCTCGATCAATTGGACCGGCTCGGTCCTCATCCCTGACACCGGCGAATACGAGTTCCGCGTCACCTCCCCTAACGGCGTACGTCTGTACGTGAACCCGCCCGACAACGGCAACGAGAAGAACGCCCTCATCGACCTCTGGGTGAGCTCGGGCAAGTCCCGGTCGGCCCAGGCACCGATCTTCCTCCTCGGCGGGCGCAGCTACCCGGTGAAGATCGAGTTCTTCAAATACAAGGACAAGACCGCCGGCCTGAAGCTCGAGTGGCGTCCGCCCGGCGGCGCCTGGACCTTGGTCCCTCGCGCCAACCTCTCCCCGGCCTGGTCTTCGCACGTCCATGTGATCTCGGTGCCGATGCCGCCCGACGACGGCAGCATCGGCTACGAGCGCGGCTCCTCCGTCTCGCGCGAATGGACCGAAGCCGTCGCCAAGGGCGCGCTGCAGGTCTCCGCCCAGGTCGGCCCGCACCTCTTCGCCCTCGCCGGCACCAAGGCCGACGCCCCGGACCGCGCCGAGAAGCTCAAGGCCTTCTCGCTGCGCTTCGCCCAGCTCGCCTATCGCCGGCCGCTGACCGACGAGCAGAAGGCCGACCTCGCGGCGATCTACGCCGCCGACGTCGCCCCGGAGGTCGCCGCCAAGCGCGCCTTCATCTTCACGCTCTCCAATCCGGCGTTCCTCTATCCCGGCGTCGGACCGCAGGACGACTACGCCGTCGCCTCGCGCCTCGCCCTGGCCCTGTGGGATTCCGTCCCCGATGCGACGCTCCTCAAGGCCGCCGCGGCGGGCCAGCTGAAGACCGACGCGCAGGTGCGCGCCCAGGCCCGGCGCATGATGAAGGACGCGCGCGCCAAGGCCAAGCTGCGTGACTTCCTCCACGACTGGCTGCACGTCGAGGAAGGCGCCGAGATCGCCAAGGACCAGAAGGAATACCCCGGCTTCGACCAGGCCGTCGTCATGGACCTGCGGACCTCGCTCGATCTCTTCGCCGAAAGCATCGTGTGGTCCGAGAAGTCCGACTACCGCCAGCTGCTCCTCGGCGACACCATCCTGATGAACGAGCGGCTCGCGCGCTTCTACGGCCAGAAGGTGGAACCGGGCGCCGGCTTCCAGCCCGTCAAGATGGACGCCGCCGACCGCGCGGGCGTGCTCACCCACCCGTACGTGCTCGCCACTTTCTCCTATACCAAGTCCACCTCGCCGATCCACCGTGGCGTCTTCCTGACCCGCAACATCCTCGGCCGCATGCTCAAGCCGCCGCCCATGGCGATCGCGTTCATGGACGACAAGTTCGACCCCTCGTTCACCATGCGCGAGAAGGTCACCGAGCTCACCTCCAAGCCGGCGTGCATGTCGTGCCACGTCACCATCAATCCGCTGGGCTTCAGCTTCGAGCGCTTCGACGCCGTCGGCCGCCTGCGCGCGACCGACAACCAGAAGCCGGTCGACCCGGTCTCCGATTACACCGCCGCCGACGGCACCGTGCTGAAGCTGACCGGCGCCCGCGACGTCGGCGTGCACGCCGCGGAAAGCCAGGCCGGTCAGGCCGGCTTCGTGCGCAACCTCTTCCACT
>JBEDDU010000236.1:0-8499 GCA_041176065.1 Verrucomicrobiota bacterium
CCGGTACGGCGCGATGGCGCGCGACGGTGCAATAACCCGAGCGTCCCGGGGTGAGCCCTTGCGGTGCGGAGGTGAAGACGAGTTGGAGGGGCATCAGGATTGGGGGGTCGCGGGGAACATCGCCGGCGAGGACAGGTGCAGCAGCCAGTAGAGGGGCTCCTCCACGTGGGCCGGAGCGAGGCGCTGCGGGTCGGGGGCGATGCGTCCCTTGTTCGGGCCGGCGCCGATCATCACCGGCGTGTGGCCGAAGGAGGTCGCGGCGAAGAAGCAGATCTGGTCGGCGAGGGATTCCGCCGAGGCGACGAGGCCGGGGCACACCTGCAGCAGGACCTCGCGCACGCGGTCGGAATTGCGGCGGACGGCGGCGAGGTCGAGCGCGCCGGCGCGGATCACCGGTTCGAGCGGCGAGCTGAGGAGCTTCTCCCAGGTGTCGGACTTGCCGACGACGAAGGCGAGCGGCGTCGTGATGCGCTGGTCGTGCGCCAGGCCGAGCACGCGCTTCATGCGCGTCTCCATCTCGGCGAGGATGCTGTCCTGCTGGTCGACGCGGCCCTTGAGCGACAGCTGCGGGTCGTCGACGCCGACGAGCCTGGCCTTGAAGCGCGCGTTGGCGGTGGGGTCGAAGAGGAAGATCAGCCCGCTCGAAGTCGCGACGTGCATCGCGCCGGGCGAGTCATGGATGTCGATGCCCGGCTCGAAGTGCTCGCCGGCGTTGTCGTACAGGATGACGGAGGTGTCGAGCGCCGGCTGGCCGGGGCGGCTCAGCGAATAGATGAACGGACGGGGCAGGGAGACCATGCGGCCGAGGCGCGGCAGCTTCTCATAGGTCGCGCCTTCGAGGGCCGTCTTGCCGAGGAGCGCGTCTTCCGGCGTCGCCGCGGAGAAGAGCGTGTTGCGCATCTGGTTGAGCAGCATGTTGCCGCTCGGGTCGCCGTCCTTGAACGCCAGCGAGAAGTCTTCGGGCAGGCGGTCCTGGAGGACGCGCGTGAGCACGGCGAGGTAGTAGGATTTGCCGGCGCTCGGCGCCCCGATGAGCGAGATGATGCGGTGCGGCCGCTCGAGGTAGCCGGGCGGCAGCTGCCGGCGGCAGTGCGGGCAGGCGATGTCGGTGCAGGCCAGGCCCATCGGATCGAGGGCGAGCCCTTGGTCGTTGAAGCGCGTGGGTTGGAAGCGGAGGCGCGCGTCGGAGCCGAGGATCGGGTCGCCGCGCAGGTTCTCGTGCACCGCGATGCTCAGCGCGTCGCCGGCGTCGAAGCGCGTCCAGCAGACCGGGCACACGTGCGCGCCGCGGTTCTGTTCGGCCGCGAGGAGGGTGGGGTTAGGGGGACGGACCTCGGTTTCTTCGGGCGGCGAAAGGACCGGGGCGATCTGCGCGAGGTTGAAGCCGACCTCGAGGCCGACCGGCGTGCAGGCGAGCGCTTCGGTGGGCAGGCCCGAGCGGGCGGCCGCGGGAAGGAGTTCCGTCGCCGGATGTTCACCGAGCTGGTCGCCGGTGCGGGCGTCGAAGAGCACCCACAGGTCGGTCCGGATGAAGGTGAAGTCCTGCTGGGCGCGGGGGGCGACGACGAGCAAGGCGCCGGGAAGCTGCACGGTCGTCGGTTCGGTGACGGTGAGGCGCTGGCTCAGGGGGGCGCCGTTGACCAAGGCCACGCCGTCGCCGGAGGGCTCCAGGCCGACGTTCCCGCCCGCCTCGACCAAGGTCAGGACCGGTCGGGCGCCGTCTCCGGGGAGGGCGGCCGGCAAGTCGGCGGTGGTGCCTTTTTCGCCGCTGAGGCAATTGACCCAGGAAAGGGCAGGGGTTTTCTTGCGGGTCGTGAACATCGGCTCCTGAAGTCGGGGTGTTAAAGAGGTTGATAAGCGAGGGGTAATTGTAAAGATATGTCACCACGATTATGGGTCGACTAAGACCTGTTTCCCTCTACTTAAGCTGAACCCCATGGAGACCGAAGCCGACCAGTCCGCCTTGGACCGCGCCCGTCAGGGGGATCTGTCGGCTTACAACGAATTGGTCCTCAAATACCAGGGCCGGATCTTCGCCAAGGTCTTCTCGCTGCTCCGCAACCGCCAGGACGCCGAGGAAATCACCCAGGACACCTTCATCCGGGCCCATCGGGTCCTGGCTTCGTTCCGCGGCACCGCCACCTTCTCGACCTGGATCCACCAGATCGGCACCAATCTCGCGCGTAACCGCTACTGGTACTGGCGCCGCCGCAAGCGGGACCAGTCCATGTCCCTCGACGCCGACCTCGGCGACGACCCGGGCGCGACCCTGCACGACATCCTCTCGGACGGCGCCCAAGGCCCCGGTCACGAGGCCCAGCACAACGAATTCGTCCAGAAAGTGGCCGAGTGCATGGAACAATTGAAGCCGGAACATGCTCGTATCCTGACGATGCGCAACGTCCGCAACATGTCGTACGAGGAGATCGCCGAAGACCTCGGCCTTTCCATCGGCACGGTCAAGAGCCGTATCAATCGCGCCCGTGAAGCCCTGCGCGAACTCATGGGGGAGGAGTTCCGCGGATGAGCGTCGCCGAGTTCGAATCCTTGGTCGCCCTTTTCCTGGAAGGCAACGCCTCGGCCGAGCAGGTGGCCCGCCTGCGTGCCGCCTTGAGCGCTTCGCCGGCGCTGCGCGCCCGCTTCCAGTCTTCCGTGCGCCTCCATCAGGCCCAGCTCGCCTGCCTCAGCCGCCGGGAGGAGCGTTCCTTCGAGGGCGTCCTGTCCTGGCTGCATGCCTATGGCCAGCGGATGGGTCGATCCTTCGCCCATCTTTGTCTCCTCGCCCTGGTCTTCGTCGAGCTGAAGGTCACCATCCCCGCCGAATACACGGGTCTCTTCTCCTACGTCGAAACGCCGGCTGCGGTGGTCTCCCTTGATCGCGCGGAGTCCGGCATGCCCGAGATCTTCATCCCTGAGATGGACGATCGCGGAGCCCTGGTCTCCGGCGAGGAAGGCGCCGAGCCCTCGATGCCGTTGCTGGCTTCGCCTCTCGCGCCGATGCCCGCCGCCATGCCTGACATGGCGATGCCCGTCGATCCGTCGAAGGAAGTCGAGGTCTGAGGGCGATATCCTGCCTTGCCTCCCTTCGGTGCCGGGGGTCAATTGGTGCACGGATGAAGGCCGGAGAACACAGGCCCGAGGTTCGCCTCATGGGTATCGCCGCCGCCCCCGGCGTCGCGCGCGGTCCCGCCTACCCGCTGATGCGCGGCATGGCCATCGTCGCCTGCGAGAAGGTGTCCGACCCGGAGGCCGAAATCCGGCGCTTCGAAGGGGCCCTTGCGGCCACCCGCGTCGAGATCTCGAAGCTCCGCGACGACGTCGCCCTCAAGCTCAACGAGTCCGAGGCTTCCATCTTCGACGCCCACCTGCTCGTCCTCGAGGACGTCGCCCTGATCGACGACGTCAGCAAGGAAGTCCGCAGCACCGGCTTCAACGTCGAGTTCTGCTTCCAGGAGGTCGCCCAGCGCTACATCGAGATCTTCGAGCGCATGGACGACGACTTCCTCCGGGAACGCGCGTCGGACATCCGCGACGTCACCGGTCGCGTGCTCGACCAACTGCTCGGCACCCAGCCGGAACGCGTCGGCCGGGCGGCCCAGGCGCACGTCGTCGCCGCCCGGGACCTCACGCCTTCCGACACCGCCGGCCTGCATGACGGCGGCGTGCTCGCCTTCGTGACGGAAGAGGGCGGACGCACCAGTCATTCCGCCATCATGGCCCGCTCGCTCGACGTCCCCGCGGTCGTCGGCGTCAAGGGCCTCATGGAGGCCGTCCAGGAGGACGATGTCATCCTCGTCGACGGCGAGACCGGCCTGGTCATCGTCAACCCCACGCCCGCCACGATCGAGGGTTACCGGGACAAGGAGCAGGCCATCCGGCAGCGGCGTGACCGGGTGCGGGCCGAAGTCTCCTTCCCGGACCTGACCGCGGACGGCGCGGCGTTCAGCCTCCTGGCCAACATCGGCGACCCCGCCGAGATGGAGGACGCGCTTGCCTACTGCGCCCGCGGCGTCGGGCTCTACCGTACCGAGAACCTCTACCTGCGCCTCGACGGCTGGCCGGACGAACGCGTGCAGTTCGAGGAATATGCCGAAGCCGTGCGCCTCGCCAAAGGCCGGCCGGTGACCTTCCGCACGCTCGACCTCGGCGGTGACAAGCGCCTGGGCGACCTCGCGGACGAGGCCAATCCGTTCATGGGATACCGCGCCGTGCGCCTCTGCCTCGAGCGCCCCGATGTCTTCCGTCCGCAGCTGCGCGCGCTCGTGCGCGCCGCCGCGCTCGGGCCGGTGCAGGTGATGTTCCCGATGATCTCCGGCGTCGAGGAGCTGCGCCGCGCCAAGGCGGTCTTCCGCGACGTCGAGGCCGAGCTCGCCCGCGAAGGCGTGCGTCCCGCCGAGGCCATCCGGCTCGGCGCGATGATCGAGATCCCGTCCGCCGTGCTGGTCGCCGACGCGCTCGCCGCCGAGGCGGATTTCTTCAGCGTCGGCACCAACGACCTCGTCCAATACCTTCTGGCGGTCGACCGCGGCAACCAGCGCGTCGCCTCGCTCTACGACCCCTGCCACCCGGCCGTCGTCCGCACGCTCCTGGCGATCTTCGCCGCCGCGCAGAAGGCCGGCATCCCCGCCGCCGTCTGCGGCGAGCTGGGCGGCGACCCCGTGTGGGCCCCCTTGCTCATCGGCCTCGGCGTGCACGAGCTCAGCATGAGCCCGGCCGCCTTGCCCGAGGTGCGTTTCGTCCTCCGTCATTCCACCGCCGCCGAACTCCGCGAGCTCGCCGCCCAGGTCGTCGCCTGCGACGACGCGGCCCGCACGCGCGCGCTGCTGCAGGAGTTCGCCGCCGCCAAACTCAAGCTACGCTGATGTCTTCCCGTCTTCCCGCCGCGAACCCGCATGTCGCGGCCATGTCTCCCTACGTCCCCGGCGAACAGCCGCAGGGCGGAGGGTGGGTCAAGCTCAACACCAACGAGAACCCGTATCCGCCGAGCCTGCGCGCGCTCGAGGCCATCCGCGTGGCCTTGGTCAACGACGGCGCGGCCCTGCGTCTGTATCCCTCGCCCGACTCCGCGCCCCTGCGCGAGGCCGTCGCGCGCTTCCATGGGTTCGACGCGGCGCACGTCGTCGCCGGCAACGGTTCCGATGACGTCCTCAATCTCCTCATCCGCGCCTATGCCGGTCCTGGACGGCCGATCGGCATGCTCAATCCGAGCTACTCGCTGTATCCCGTGCTCGCGGCCGCGCAGCATGCCGAGGTCGTCAAGGTCGAGGTCACGGACGCCTTGGGCGTCGACGTCGACGCCGTCGCCCGATGCGGCGCCTCCGTCTTCTTCCTGACGAATCCCAACGCCCCGCTCGGCGTCGCCTTCGCGACGGACGTCGTCCGCCAGGTCGCCAAGGCCTTCCCGGGCCTGCTCGTGGTCGACGAAGCCTACGCCTCCTTCGCCGACGCCGATTGCGTCGCGCTCGTGAAGGAGTTCCCGAACGTCGTCGTCACGCGCACCATGTCCAAGGCCCACGCCCTCGCCGGGCTGCGGGTCGGTTACGCGCTCTGTCCGCCGGCCGTCGCCGAAGTCCTGCATCGCGTGCGCGACAGCTACAACGTCGACCGCCTCGCGCAGGTCGCCGCCGCGGCCGCGCTGGATGACCGCGAATGGCTCGACGTCACCGTCGCGCAGGTGCGCGCCACGCGCGACCGCCTCGCCGCTTCGCTGCGCAAACTCGGCTGGCAGGTGAACCCCGCCGCCGGCAACTTCGTGCTCGCCGCGCCCGTGTCGTCGAAGCGCGCGGCCTCGGTCGAGACCGCCGCCCATTGCTTCGAGTTCCTGCGCGCCCGGAAGATCCTCGTCCGCCGTTTCCCGAACCATCGTCTCACCGAGAAGTCCCTGCGGATCTCCGTGGGCACGGAGCAGGAGACGGACGTCTTCCTGCAGGCCGTGGCGGCCTGGATGGAAGGGTGAGGTTGACAATCCCTCGTTCCGCGGGGATTTCTGGGGGATGAGCGCAGCCGTCCGCCAAGCCAGCCTCCGCCGGGATACCGCCGAGACCAAGATCGCCCTCGAGGTGAACCTGGACGGCACCGGCGCCTCCGAGATCGCCACCGGCGTGGCCTTCTTCGACCACATGCTGACGCTGTTCTCCCGCCACTCGCTCGTGGACCTCAAGGTCAAGGCGAACGGCGACACCGACGTCGACTACCACCACACCGTGGAAGACGTGGGCATCGTCCTCGGTCAGGCCATCAAGGAAGCGCTCGGCGACAAGGCCGGCATCCGCCGCTACGGTTTCTTCATCCTCCCGATGGACGAGACCCTGGCCCGCTGCGCCGTCGACCTCAGCAACCGCCCGATGATGGTCTACCAGGTCGAGATCACCAACTACATGGTGAAGGACTTCAACATCGCGCTCGTCCGCGAGTTCTTCCAGGGCCTCGCCAATTCGCTCGGCTGCAACCTGCACCTGAAGCTCGAATACGGCGACGAACCGCACCACATCGCCGAAGCGCTGTTCAAGGCCTTCGCCCGCGCCTTGCGCGAAGCGCTGGAAGTCGATCCGCGCCAGGGTGGTCGCGTGCCGAGCACCAAGGGTACGCTGGCCTGACCGTGGAAGCCTCCGGGACAGCGCGCCGCCCGCGGGTGGCCGTCATCGATTACGGCATGGGCAACCTGCGCAGCGTCAGCCGCGCCATGGTCGCCGCCGGCGCCGACGCGTTCCTGGCCGCCACGCCGGCCGAGGCCGAGAAGGCCGAGCTGGTCGTCTTTCCGGGGCAGGGGGCCATGGCGGACTGCATGGACTGCATCCGTCGTAACGATTTCGAATCCTTCCTGAAGCAGTGGATCGCGGCTGACCGTCCTTTCCTCGGGGTGTGCATGGGCCTGCAGGTCCTGTTCGAGCGTTCCGAAGAAGCCGACCGACCCGGCCTGGGCATCTTCCCGGGCGTCGTCCGCCGTTTCCCTTCGCAGCCGGGGCTGCGGATCCCGCACATGGGCTGGAACGAAGCCATCTTCAAGCCGGGCGCCCCGCTGACCCAGGGCCTGCGAGCGGAAGGGGAGCCCTTCTATTTTGTCCATAGTTACCGGGTGGTCGAGACCGACCCCTCCTTGGTGTGGTGCGAGACCGATTATGCGGGCCGTTTCGTGAGCGGGGTCCGGCGCGGGCGGGTCTTCGCGACCCAGTTCCATCCGGAGAAAAGTCAGGTCAAAGGCTTGCAACTGTACCGCAATTTCCTGACTTTGTCTGACCGCTGAAGGGTATTGCGACTCTCGGCGGAACCTATCCCCGCCATGAGCTCCCAAACTGCTTCTCTCAAACTGGACGACAAGGAAATCGTCCTCCCCATCGTCGTCGGCACCGAAGGCGAACGCGGGGTCGACGTCCGCAAGCTGCGCGACGACACGGGCTACATCACTTTCGACGACGGCTACGCCAACACCGGCGCCTGCGAGTCCAAGGTCACCTTCATCGACGGCGAGAAGGGCATCCTGCGCTACCGAGGCTACGGCATCGAGGAGCTCGCCGAGAAGTCCAACTTCATCGAGACCGCCTACCTCCTGATCTACGGCGAGCTGCCGACGGAGACCCAGCTGGCCGGCTTCAAGGCCCGCATCCTGGACAACTCGCAGATCCACGAAGGCCTGCGCATCGCCCTCAGCGGCTTCCCCGGCAACGCCCACCCGATGGCCGTGCTGTCCGCCACGCTGAACACCCTGGGCTGCTACTACCCGGAGCTCGGCACCAACGAGCGCGCCCATGACTTGGCCAAGTTCGACGAGACCGCCGCCGTCCTCATCTCCAAGGTCCGCACGCTCGCCGCGCTCGCCCATCGTTCCAAGGAAGGCGAGCCGCCCGTCTACCCGAAGCCGGGTCTCGATTACTGCTCGAACTTCCTGCATCTCCTCTTCTCGCAGCCCAACGCCGATTACGCCGTCCATCCGGAGATCGCCCGCGCGCTCGACCTGATCCTCCTCCTGCACGCCGACCACGAACAGAACTGCTCCACCTCGACCGTCCGCATGGTCGCCTCCGGCGGCGCCAACCTCTTCCCGTCCGTCTCCGCCGGCGTCTGCGCCCTGTGGGGCCCGCTCCATGGCGGCGCCAACCAGGCCGTCATCGAGATGCTCGAGGAGATCCATGCTTCCGGCGACGACGGTTCGCGCTTCATCGCCGACGCCAAGGACAAGACCAAGAGCGTCCGCCTGATGGGCTTCGGTCACCGCGTGTACAAGAACTACGACCCGCGCGCCAAGATCATCAAGGCCCAGTGCGACAAGGTCCTCAAGGTGCTCGGCATCAACGACCCGCTCCTGGCCATCGCCATGCGCCTCGAAGAGGCCGCGCTCAACGACCCGTACTTCAAGCAGCGCAACCTCTACCCGAACGTCGACTTCTACTCGGGCATCATCCTCAAGGCCATCGGCATCCCGACGGAGATGTTCACCGTCATCTTCGCCATCGGCCGCATGCCCGGCTGGATCTCCCACTGGAAGGAGATCGCCGAGACCCC
>JBEDDU010000237.1:0-7136 GCA_041176065.1 Verrucomicrobiota bacterium
ATGCAGGCGTCCTTGATGTCGGTCACCCAGCCCGGCGTGATGCGGACGCCGTTGACGTAGCTGCCGTCGCCGACGACGCCGAGGATGGTGCGGCGCGCCGTGAAGTCGTGGATCACGCCGAGGACCGGTTCCTGGCCGCGCATGAGGCCGAGCGAGACGCAGGTGGAGGGTTGGCGGCGCAGGTAGTTGTAGGTGCCGTCGAGCGGGTCGACGACCCAGTAGAGTCCGTCGCCGTCGAAGAGGGAGGCGTCGCCGCCGAGCTCCTCGCCGATGACCGGAAGGCCGGTCGCCTTGAGCCGCTCGCGCACCAGGTTCTCCGAGTCGACGTCGGCCTGCATCTTCACGTCGTCGTCGGTCGAGAGGTTGACCTTCATCTGCGCGCCTTTGGCGAGCAGGTCGCCGGCGGCGACGGCCGTGGCCAGGGCGACGGACTTCAGGGCTTCGAGGGAGGGCGTGCTCACGAGGGCAGGGTGGGTCGGCGCGGTCGGTTCGGCAAACCTAAGATGCCCGGCGGCAGGCCCGCCCAACAAGAAGCCCGACTCGATGAGTCGGGCTTCGGCGGACGATGGCGGCGGGGCTTACGGGAGCTCCGACTTGCCCATCAGGAACTTGTCGCACTCGCGGGCGGCGCCACGGCCTTCGTTGAAGGCCCAGACGACGAGGGACTGGCCGCGACGGCAGTCACCGGCGGCGAAGACGCCCGGGACGTTGGTCACGTACTTCTCGTGGTCGGCCTTCGCGTTGGAGCGGGCGTCGCGTTCGACGCCGAAGGCGTCGAGGAGGGGCTGTTCGGGTCCGAGGAAGCCCATGGCGAGCAGCACGAGCTGCGCGGGGCGGACCTTCTCGGTGCCGGCGATCTTCTGGGGGCCGAAGACGCCTTTTTCGTCCTTCTTCCATTCGACTTCGACGGTGTGGACTTCCTTGAGGTTGCCCTGTTCGTCGGCGACGAACTTCGTGGCCGTGGTGAGGTAGACGCGAGGATCGGAGCCGTACTTGGCGGCGGCCTCTTCCTGGCCGTAGTCGACCTTGTAGGTCTTGGGCCATTCCGGCCAGGGGTTGTCCTTGGCGCGGGTGGTCGGGGCCTTCGGCATGATCTCGAGCTGGACGACGGACTTGCAGCCGTGGCGGAGCGAGGTGCCCACGCAGTCGGTGCCGGTGTCGCCGCCGCCGATGATCACGACGTCCTTGCCCTTGGCGGAGATGGTCGCGTCGGGGGCCTTGCCGTCCAGGAGGTTCTTGGTGTTGGCGTGGAGGAACTCCATCGCGAGATGGATGCCCTTGGCTTCGCGGCCGGGGAGGGGGAGGTCGCGGCCCTTGGTGGCGCCGACGGTGAGGATGACCGCGTCGAAGTCCTTGCGGAGCTGTTCGGCCGAGACGTCGACGCCCACGTTGACGCCGCACTTGAACGTCACGCCTTCGGCCTCGAGGAGGGCGATGCGGCGGAGGACGACTTCCTTCTTGTCCAGCTTCATGTTCGGGATGCCGTACATGAGCAGGCCTCCCGGACGGTCGGAGCGTTCGAAGACGGTGACGTTGTGGCCGGCGTAGTTGAGCTGCGCGGCGGCGGAGAGGCCGGCGGGGCCGGAACCGACGACGGCGACCTTCTTGCCGGTGCGCTTGGTCGGGGCGCGGGGGATGACCCAGCCGTTCTCCCAGCCCTTGTCGATGATCGAGACCTCGATGTTCTTGATCGTCACGGCCGGCTTGTTCATGCCGAGCACGCAGGAGCCTTCGCACGGGGCGGGGCAGACGCGGCCGGTGAACTCCGGGAAGTTGTTGGTCTTATGGAGGCGTTCCAGCGCTTCGCGCCAGAGGCCGCGGTAGACGAGGTCGTTCCACTCGGGGATCAGGTTGTTGATCGGGCAGCCGCTCGCCATCCCGCTGATGAGCTTGCCCGTGTGGCAGAACGGCACGCCGCAGTCCATGCAGCGGGCGCCCTGTTTCTGGAGCTTCTCGTCGGAGTGGTGGTGGTGGATCTCCTTCCAGTCGCCGATGCGGGTGAGGGCATCGCGATCAGGCGGGAGTTCGCGCTGGTATTCGACAAATCCGGTAGGTTTTCCCATGGTGCAGAAGGTGCTTGGTGTGGACGAGTTGGGTGATCAGCCGCCGCCGACGCGGGCCAGGTCGCGGGAGTTGATCTCGAAGGCTTCGTTGAGGGCGGCGTCGCCGCTGAGACCCTTGGCCTGGGCCGTCGCGATGGCCTGGAGGACGCGCTTGTAGTCCTTGGGCATCACCTTGACGAACTTGGGGAGGGACGCTTCCCAGTTGGCGAGGAGCTTCTTCGCCTTCTGGCTGCCCGTGAGCTCGGCGTGGCGTTCGATGAGGCCGCGGAGTTCGGCGGCATCGTTCGCGTCGGGCTTCTCGAGGCCGACCATCTGCTTGTTGCAGCGGACGGCGAAGTCGCCCTTCTCGTCGAGGACGTAGGCCACGCCGCCGCTCATGCCGGCGGCGAAGTTGCGGCCCGTGGCGCCGAGGACGACGACGCGCCCGCCGGTCATGTATTCGCAGCCGTGGTCGCCCACGCCTTCGACGACCGTGGTCACGCCGGAGTTGCGGACGCAGAAGCGTTCGCCGGCCATCCCGCGGAAGAACGCCTCGCCGGAGGTCGCGCCGTAGAGGGCGACGTTGCCGAGGATGATGTTCTCTTCGGCCGGGAAGGTGGCCTTGGCGTCAGGGTAGACGATGATGCGTCCGCCGCTGAGGCCCTTGCCGACGTAGTCGTTGGCGTCGCCTTCGAGCTCGATGGTCACGCCCGGGGGGACGAAGGCGCCGAGGGACTGGCCCGCGCTGCCCTTGAACTTCAGGTGGATGGTGCCGTCGGGGAGGCCGTCGGGGTGGCGCTTGGTGATCTCGTTGCCGACGATCGTGCCGACGACGCGGTGGGTGTTCTTGATCTCGCCTTCGAAACGGACGGGCTCGCCCTTCTCGATGGCCGGCTGGCACTTCGCCAGGAGGACGGAGAGGTCGAGGCCCTTCTCGAGGCCGTGGTCCTGCTTCTCGGTGCAGAAGCGACCCACTTCGGGGCCGGCCTTCGGCGAGTAGAGGAGCTTGGAGAGGTCGACCCCCTTGGCCTTCCAGTGCTCGACGGCGTGGCGCGCCTCGAGGACGTCGGTGCGGCCGACCATCTCGTTGAGGGTGCGGAAGCCGAGCTGGGCCATGATCTCGCGGACTTCCTGGGCGATGAAGCGCATGAAGTTCACGGTGTCTTCGGGACGGCCGCTGAAGTTCTTGCGGAGCTCAGGATCCTGGGTGGCGACGCCGACCGGGCAGGTGTTGAGGTGGCACACGCGCATCATGATGCAGCCGAGGGTCACCAGCGGGGCCGTGGCGAAGCCGAACTCTTCGGCGCCGAGGAGGGCGGCGACGACGACGTCGCGGCCGGTCTTCAGCTGTCCGTCGGTCTCGACGACGATGCGGGAGCGGAGGTTGTTGAGGACGAGGGTCTGGTGGGTCTCGGCGAGGCCGAGTTCCCAGGGCAGGCCGGCGTGCTTGATGGACGTCTGGGGCGAAGCACCCGTGCCGCCGTCGAAGCCGGAGATGAGGACGACGTCCGCGTGCGCCTTGGCCACGCCGGTGGCGATGGTGCCGACGCCGACTTCCGAGACGAGCTTCACGCAGACGCGCGCGGCGCGGTTGGCGTTCTTCAGGTCATGGATGAGTTCCGAGAGGTCCTCGATCGAGTAGATGTCGTGGTGCGGGGGCGGGGAGATGAGGCCCACGCCGGGGGTCGAGTGACGGACCTTGGCGATCGGAGGGTAGACCTTGCCGCCGGGGAGCTGGCCGCCTTCGCCGGGCTTCGCGCCCTGGGCCATCTTGATCTGGAGTTCCTTGGCGTTCGTCAGGTAGCGGCTCGTGACGCCGAAGCGGCCCGAAGCGACCTGCTTGATGGCGGAGTTCTTGGAGTCGCCCTGTTCGTTGGTCCAGGTGAAGCGCGCCGGGTCTTCGCCGCCTTCGCCGGTGTTGGACTTGCCGCCGATGCGGTTCATCGCGATCGCGAGGGACTCATGGGCTTCCTGCGAGATGGAGCCATAGCTCATCGCGCCCGTCTTGAAGCGCTTGAGGATGCTGTCAACGGATTCGACCTCGCTGATGTCGACCGGCTGGCGGTCCTTGAACTGGAGCAGGCCGCGCAGCGTGAAGATCTGCTGCATCTGGTTGTTCACCAGGCCGGAGTAGACCTTGAAGGTGTCGTAGTTGTTCGTGCGGACGGCCTTCTGCAGGGAGTGGATGACCTGCGGGCTGAAGAGGTGGCCTTCGCCTTCGTTGCGCCACTGGTAGTCGCCTCCGACCTCGAGGGTGGCGGGGGTATCGACGCGCTCGGGGAACGCGCGACGATGGCGGGCGAGGGTCTCCTCGGCGATCGCGGCGAGGTCGGCGCCTTCGATGCGGGTGGCCGTGCCGGTGAAGTACTTGTCGACGACCTTCTGCTGGAGGCCGACGCACTCGAAGATCTGGGCGCCGAGGTAGCTCTGGATGGTCGAGATGCCGATCTTGGAGGCGACCTTGACGATGCCCTTGGTGGCGGCCTTCACGTAGTTCTTGCAGGCGGTGTAGTGGTCGACGCCGACCAGCAGGCCCTGCTTGATCATGTCGTCGAGGGTCTCGAACGCCAGGTAGGGGTTGATGCCCGCGCAGCCGAAGCCGATGAGGGTGCAGAAGTGGTGCACTTCACGCGGCTCGCCGGACTCGAGGATGAGGCCGACCTTGGTGCGCTTGCCTTCGCGGATCAGGTAGTGGTGCAGGCCGGAGACGGCGAGCAGGGGCGGGATGGCGGCGTTGTTGCGGTCGACGCCGCGGTCGCTCAGGATGATGAGGTTGATGCCCGCGTCGATGTGGAGGCTGGCCTGGCGGCAGACTTCGTCCATCGCCTGCTCGAGGCCCTTGGCGCCGGACTTGGCGTCGAAGAGGGTCGGGATGGTGACGGACTTGAACTGGCCGTGGGCGACGTGGCGGAGCTTGGCGAGTTCCTCGTTGGTGAGGATCGGGGACTGGAGCTCGATCAGGTGGCAGCTCGAAGGATTCGGGTCGAGCAGGTTGCGCTCCGGTCCGATGGTCGTGACGGAGGAGGTGACGATCTCCTCGCGGATGCAGTCGATCGGCGGGTTGGTGACCTGCGCGAAGAGCTGCTTGAAGTAGTCGTAGAGGAGCTTCGACTTGTTCGACAGCACGGCGAGCGGGATGTCGGTGCCCATCGAGCCGGTGGCTTCGACGCCGTCCTTGGCCATCGGGACGAGGAGCTTGCGCTGGTCTTCGAAGGTGTAGCCGAAGGCGAGCTGGCGCTGCACGGTGTTGCTGTGGGCCGGGGCGGGTTCGGCGGGGCCGTCGGCGATGTCGGCGAGCTTGATGAGGTTCTTGTCGAGCCACTCGCGGTAGGGCTTCTGGGAGGCGATCTTCTGCTTGATCTCCTCGTCGGCGACGATGCGGCCTTCTTCCATGTTCACGAGGAACATGCGTCCCGGCTGGAGGCGGCCCTTCGAGGCCACGTTGGCGGGGTCGACGGGCAGCACGCCGGCTTCGGAACCCATGATGACGTAGTCATCCTTGGTCACGTAGTAGCGGGAGGGGCGGAGGCCGTTGCGGTCGAGGGTGGCGCCGATCATCGTGCCGTCGGTGAAGACGACGGAGGCGGGGCCGTCCCAGGGCTCCATGAGGCAGGAGTTGTATTCGTAGAAGGCCTTCTTCTCCGGGCTCATGGATTCGTGGCCGTTCCACGGCTCCGGAATCATCATCATCATGGCCTCGGGGAGGGAGCGACCGCCCATGACGACCAGTTCGAGGACGTTGTCGAACTTGGCGGAGTCGGAACCGTTGGGGTTCACGATCGGGAGGATCTTCGGGAGGTCCTTGCCGAACAGCGGGCTGGCCAGCAGCGGCTCGCGGGCCTTCATCCAGTTGACGTTGCCGTTGAGGGTGTTGATCTCGCCGTTGTGCGCGATGTAGTGGTACGGGTGCGCGCGTTCCCAGCTCGGGAAGGTGTTGGTCGAGAAGCGCGAGTGGACGAGCGCGAGGGCGGTGTCCATCGACTTGTCGGCGAGGTCGGTGAAATACTTGCCGACCTGTTCGGGCATGAGCATGCCCTTGTAGATGATGGTGCGGCAGGACAGGGAGCTGGCGTAGTAGAACTCGTCCTTGCCGGCGCCGCGGATCTGGTGGTGGGCCTGCTTGCTCAGGATGAAGAGCTTGCGCTCGAAGTCCTGGTCGGTGGCGCAGTCGGCCGGGCGACCGAGGAAGGCCTGGCGGACGACGGGTTCGCTGCTGATGGCGGTCTTGCCGAGGGAGGAGTTGTCGACGGGGACGGTGCGCCAGCCGAGGACGGAGAGGCCGAGGGACTTGGCGATCTCGGCGAAGGCGGCCTCGGTCGCGGCGCGGATCTTGGCGTCCGGCGAGACGTAGAGCATGCCTACGCCATAGTGGCCGGGCTTGGGGAGGTTGGCCGGGCCGTGCTTGGCGAAGAACCCGTGGGGGAGCTGGAGCAGGATGCCCGCGCCGTCGCCGGTGTTGGTCTCACAGCCGCAGGCGCCTCGGTGGTCGAGGTTCACCAGGATGGTGAGGGCCTGCTGGATGATATCGTGCGAACGCTTGCCCTTCATCTGGCAAACGAAGCCGACGCCGCAGGCGTCATGCTCAAACTGGGGGTCGTAGAGACCCTGTTTTTCGGGAAGTCCGGGATTCTTCATTTCTGGTGTGGGCAAAAGTGGTCGGATGGGCTGGCGGCTGAGCCGCCGGGTGCCTTGGCGGAGACCGCAAGACGCCTAAATCTAGTGGGCAATAATCCCCCTCTGTCAAAGGCAACTTATGGATTGGTCCGAGGGGGGCGGAGCGGGGTTTTCGTGCCAACTTCCCGGCTCGCCAAACGCTCGGACGCTTTTGGTTATTTTTGTTAGGAAAAAGCCCAAAGTGCGGCACGCTGGCCGCCGCCACGGAGGTCGCCCGCGCGCTCCGCCCGTCTGCGTCTCCCTTGACTTTGCCGGTCGCCCGCCCGACACCCCAAGGCATGAAAGCCGACAATGACCTGTACCGACAGTTGCGCGAGTTGCCGGCCGCCCAGCTTTGGACCGTCGAGGTCCCGAAGTTCGACCAGCTCGGGCCGAAGGAGCGCAATCAGCAGGTCGCCTTGGTCCGGGCCGTGGGCGTGG
>JBEDDU010000238.1:0-3749 GCA_041176065.1 Verrucomicrobiota bacterium
GTCATGGACCTGCGCCGCGTGATCCTCGAGCGCGTCGAGTAGACGCTCAGAGCGTCGCGAGCAAGGCGCGCAGTTCCGCCTCCGGCTCCTCGTGTCCCTGCGACACGGCGAGGGCGAGCGCGTCCGCGAAGGCGGCCTTGGCGCCGGCCTGGTCGCCCGCGGCCAGCAGGCTCCTGCCGAGCAGGATGCGCGGCATCATCCAGTCGGCCTTGGAAGCCGCGGCGAGGCGGAGGTGCTCGACGGCGCCCGCGGCGTCGCCTTCGGCGAAGAGCGCCTGACCGAGCGAGAAACGGAAGAGCGGGTTCGCGGGATCGGCCGCGACGTGGCGGCGGAAGAGTTCGGAGCGGGCCATGCTTACGGCTTCGTCCTGGCCGATGAACGGCGGAAGATGACCATCGAGAGGCCGGGCAGCCGGACCTCGATCGAATAAGGACGGCCCTGGCACGGGATCGCTTCGGCGACCACGCCGCCGAGGTTGCCCAGACCGTGTCCGGCATAGTGGGCCGAGTCGGTGTTGAGGGCCTCTTCCCAGCGGCCGGGGAAAGGCACGCCCAGGCGGTAGGTCCGCTCGACCGGGGTGAAGTTGCCCGCGACCGTCCAGGCCTGTTCGCCGCCGCGGCGCTCGAAGGCGAGCACGCTCTGGGCGCCGTCGTCGGCGACGAGCCACGCGAAGCCCTCCGGACGCAGTTCGTTGGCGGCCAGGTCGGCATCGGCCACGTAGAGTTTGTTCAGATCCGCCACGAGGCGCTGCACGCCGAGATGGAGAGGGTATGCCAACAGATGCCAGTCGAGGGAGGCGTCGTATTTCCATTCGGCGAACTGGCCGAACTCGCAGCCCATGAAGAGGGTCTTCTTCCCGGGCCATGACCACTGGAGGGCGAGCAGGCAGCGCAGGTTGGCGGCCTTGGTGGCGTCGTCGCCGCCGCTCATCTTGCCGATGAGGGAGCCTTTGCCGTGGACGACCTCGTCGTGCGAGAAGGACTGCACGAAGGCTTCGCTCCACTGGTAGAGCATGCCGAAGGTCAGCTTGTCGTGATGGAACTTACGGAAGAGCGGATCCTGGCGGAAGTAATCCAGGGTGTCGTGCATCCAGCCCATGTTCCACTTGAAGTCGAAGCCCAGGCCGCCTTCGGGGACGGACTTCGTCACGCCCGGGAAGGACGTGGACTCCTCGGCGATCATCGCGACGCCGGGCTGGTAGAGGTGGACGAGCGAGTTGACCTGACGGAGGAACTCGATCGCCTCGATGTTCTCGCGCCCGCCGAAGCGGTTCGGGATCCACTCGCCGGCCTTGCGGGAGTAGTCGAGGTAGAGCATCGAGGCCACGGCGTCGACGCGCAGGCCGTCGACGTGGAAGCGTTCGAGCCAGGAGAGCGCGGAGCAGACGAGGAAGCCGCGGACCTCATGGCGTCCGTAATTGAAGATCAGCGTGCCCCAGTCCTGGTGCTCGCCCAGGCGCGGGTCGGCATGCTCATCCCGGTGCGTGCCGTCGAAGCGGGCCAGCGCGAAGAAGTCGCGCGGGAAGTGGGCCGGCACCCAGTCGACGATCACGCCGATGCCGGCGCGGTGCAGCGCGTCGACGAGCGTCATGAAATCGAGGGGCGAGCCGAACCGGTGCGTGGGGGCGTAGAAACCCGTCACCTGATAGCCCCAGGAACCATCGAAGGGATGTTCCGACGGCGGCATCAGTTCGACGTGCGTGAAGCCCATCCGGATGCAGTAGGCGGCGAGCTGTTCGCCGAGCTCGCGGTAGTTCAGGACGCGGCCGCCCTCCTCGGGCACGCGGCGCCAGGAGGCGAGGTGGACCTCGTAGACGGACATCGGCCGGGAGCGCAGGTCGCGCTTCCGGCGGGATTCCATCCAGGCGCCGTCATGCCACGCGAAGCCCGAGAGGTCGCAGACGATCGCGGCATGGTTCGGCGAGGGCTCGAAGTGCAGCGCGTAAGGGTCGGTCTTGAGGAAGGGCGTGGTGTCGTGCGGCCCGACGATCTCGTATTTGTAGCGGGCGCCGGCGGCCAGGCCGGGGATGAAGATCTCCCAGATGCCGGAGGCCCCGAGGTTGCGCATCGGATGGGCGCGGCCGTTCCAGAGATTGTGGTCGCCCACGACCGAGACGCGGCGGGCGGAAGGCGCCCAGACGGCGAAGGACACGCCGGAGACGCCGTCGATGACGCGCACGTTCGAGCCGAGCTTGTAGTGGGCCCGGTGGTCGTCGCCTTTGCCGAGCAGGAAGAGGTCGTCCTCGGAGATCGTCGGCAGGAAACGGTAAGGGTCGTCGACGTCGCGGCGGACGCCGTCGGGGTAGCTGACGCGGAAGCGGTAGCGGAAAAGCGTGGTGCCGGGCAGCTCGACCTCGAAGACGCCGCTCGCATGGAGGCGGGTCATCGGCACGGGGGCGCCGCCCTCCGGCAGGAGCTCGCAGGCGCTGGCCCACGGCAGGAGCGCGCGGGCGACCAGACCGCCGCCCTGGAGCGGATGCAGGCCCAGGAATCGGTGCGGCGAGGTCTCCTTGGCATCCACCAGGGCGGTCAACTCTGCTGGACTCAGGCGCATCCCGGAAGACTCCACGCCCGCCCGAGGGTCGGCAAGCGCTCATTACCCGAAAAACCTTGAGGGAAATCCCGGAGCGACAACTCTCGGCGGATGCCTGGCCGTCGCTTCTGGATCATCGCCGCAAGCCTCTCCCTGTCCGTGGCGGCCATGGCCGCCGAACCGGCGAGGAAGGCTTCCGCCCCCCTGCCCGGCCAGCCCAACATCGAGGCCGACAGCTACGCCTCCGAGGAAGGCGGGAAGGTCGTCGTGGCCACCAACGCCCAGCTGCGCAGCAACGACAGTTTCCTTTCCGCGAAGAAGCTCCGCCTTGATTACCGCACCGGCGTGATCGTCGCCGAAGGCGAAGTCACCTACGCGACCAAGAGCCTCCGCATCCTCGGCGCCAAGGTCACCATCGACCCGCGCGCCGACGTCATCGAAGCCACCGACGTGCGCTTCGGACGCTCCCCCGTCTACTTCACCGCCGAATCCCTGCGCATCGTCAAAGGCGACAAGCAGATCAAAGGCGTGCGCGTCTGGAACAACGAGCCCTCCGCGGCCGGCATGCACCTGAGGATCGCCGAGGCTTCCTACGTCGAGAAGGAAGATCACCTCTCGCTGCGGAGCGCCACCGCTTACGCCGCCGGCGTACCGCTCTTCAACCTGCCCTATTACGGCCAGCAAGGCCTCGACTTCCCCTACGAGATCATGCTCAACACGGGCAGCGAGGACAAGCAGGGCCGCTTCCTGCGCTCGACGATCCTCACGAGCGTCTCGCCCTCCCTCTCGGTGGGCGGCCTCCTCGACTACTACAGCACCTCGGGCATCCTCGTCGGACCGGCCCTGCGCTTCGACAACACGCGCACGCCGGGCGCCGGCACGACCTGGAAAGCCCGGATGCAGAGCGGCTGGATCGACGACCAAGCCACGCCCGTCGCCGACCTCTTCGGCCGCCTGCCTGACTCGCAGCGCGCCTTCCTGACGGGCGAGATCAACGGACGCACTCAGGACGGCGTCGAGATCGCCGGCAACGTCTTCGCCCAGACGGACCCCGACGTCCTGCGCGACTTCCGTCCGATGCTGATCGGCCAGGCCGGCAACCCCCAGCTCAACCTCGAAGTCGTCCGTCCGCTCGACGGCGGCTATCTCTCGGCCTCGCTCACCGCCAAGGCGGACAACTACCAGGACGTCGTGCAACGTCTCCCGGAATTCCGCTA
>JBEDDU010000239.1:0-3761 GCA_041176065.1 Verrucomicrobiota bacterium
TCCAGAAGGGGATGACATCCTGCAGCAATCCGTCCCGGTAGGTGCGGATGAGTTCTTCCCGGCGTTGCGAGAGGTAGGGGGTCACGCGGAAGATGCTGACCCATCCGGGCCATGCGTCAACGCACGGGCTTGATTCAGGGCGACGTCATGAAAGGCTCGGCCTGGGCGGAATCCGCCGCCGGAGCCCCGTAATAATCGCGGATGAGCCCCGCCAGGTGCTCCTTGACGTCCTCCGGCAGGAAGGCCCCGAAGTTGATCTCCTTGCCGAGCGAAGACACGACGACCGATTCGACGGGCTTCTTGTTCTGCTTCGAGCCACGGAAGGCCAGCTTGACCAGGACGTCCTCACCGACCGCCAGTTTCCATGTCCAACCGAGATAGGGCAGGATGCGCCAGCGGACGACGACGGCGTCGTCGCTCAGCGTGACCCGATAACGCGCGAGGGTGAAGGCGAAGCCCACGAGAAAGAACGGGATATAGAAAAGTGCGAGCACGACGAAGTGCCACCAGGCAGCCTGGGGGACGAGCTTGCCGTTCATCGTCACCTTGCCCGCCGCCAAGGCTCCGAACATGAACGCACCATGCACGCAGGTGAAGACCAGCCAGAACCACCCGAACCATGTCCCTAGGCGAACACCATAGGTGACGCCTTGGAAGTCGTTCGCGACGGAGACCTTCGGATGACCTTGGAGGAGTTCCGCTTCGGTGAGAACCTTGGCCGGACGTCCGGCCTCCAAGATCGCTTGGCGCGCCTCCGCTTCCGCTTTCAGGCGGGCGAACTTGGCGAGGAAATCTTCGCGGATCCCCATGATCAGGCCTTAGGGGTGAACTCCGCCGCACCGACAGGTCGGCCGCTCGGCATCGTACGCTGGTCGGCAGATGGCTTCGGTGCTTCCATGCGATGAACCTAGGCGAAGCCGGGTCGCCGTCCAGCCAACGTCGGCTTGAACCCGAAAGGTTTCTGGCTGTCCATAAGACAACCCCATGCGACCCCTCCTCGCCCTGCTGCTCCTGCCCTTGGCCGCCCTGGCCGACGGCGCCAAGTATTCCGTCAGCTACCCGGCATCGGACAAACCCGGCGAACTGATCTTCCCGGCGACTTACAACCTCTGGCTGCCCGAAGGGGTGAAAAACGTCCGCGGCATCATCGTGCACCAGCACGGCTGCGGGACGGGCTCCAATAAAGGCGCCGTGACCGCCGCCGACGACCTGCACTGGCAGGCCTTGGCCCGCAAATGGGACTGCGCCCTGGTGGGCCCGGTGATCGGCGAGCCCGACAAGGCCAACTGCCGCATGTGGTGCGACCCGCGCAACGGCTCGGACCAGACCTACCTGCGGGCGCTGGCCGACCTCGCCAGGCAGAGCGGCCACCCGGAGATCGCTACGGCCCCCTGGTGCCTCTGGGGCCACAGCGGCGGCGGCTTCTGGTCGAGCATCCTCCAGGCCAAATACCCTGAGCGCATCGTGGCGATCTGGTTCCGTTCCGGCACCGCCTACTCTTACTGGCAGAAGCCGGAAGACCCGACGAAGGAACGAGCCATCCCGGAAGTCGTGCTGCCGGCGGCGGCCTACGAGATCCCCATGATGGCCAATCCCGGTGCCAAGGAGAACGGCGACAAGCGCTTCAACACCGCGTGGACGGGCGCGCTCGCGATGTTCAAGGACTACCGCGCGAAGGGCGCACCGATCGGTTTCGCCCCGGACCCTCTCACTTCCCACCAGACCGGCGACCAGCGCTACGCCGCCATCGCGTTCTTCGACGCCTGCCTCGCCCTGCGCCTGCCGGAATCCGGCAATCAGCTCCGCAAGATCGACCAGTCCAAAGGCTGGCTCTCTCCGCTGCTCGGAAAAGAAGCCAAGCCCGCGGGCGAATACACGGGCGACAAGGCCCAGTCCAACTGGTTGCCCGACGCCGCCTTCGCCAAGGCCTGGACGGAATACGTGCAGACCGGCGCGACGAACGACACGACCCCGCCGCCTGCGCCCTTCAACGTCGTCGCCAAGTCCGGCGCCGATGGCGTCGAAATCACCTGGGACGCGCACGCTGACTTCGAGAGCGGCCTCCGTCAGTTCCTCGTCAAGAAAGACGGTCAGATCGTCGGCCGCGTGCCGGAGAAACCGACCAATCCTTTCGGCCGTCCCCTCTTCCAAGGCATGAGCTACGGCGACACCCCCGTGCAGCCGCTGGGCCAGATGCGCTTCATCGACAAAGGCGCCAAGCCCGGCGCGAAGTATGAGATCGTCGCGGTGAACTCCGTCGGCCTCGAATCGAAGTAAGGCTCCGCCGACACGGACAACAAAAAGGGCCGCCCGATGGGCGGCCCTTCGTCTTGCCTGCGACCGGGGATTATTCGCCCCAGGAGCAGGTGTTGCCGGCGTAGATGGCGCGGTTGCCGAGTTCCTGCTCGATGCGGAGGAGCTGGTTGTACTTGGCGACGCGGTCGGAGCGGCAGAGGGAGCCGGTCTTGATCTGGCCGGCGTTGAGGCCGACGGCGATGTCCGCGATGGTCGCGTCTTCGGTCTCACCGGAGCGGTGCGAGATGATGGCGGAGTAGCCGGCGCGCTGGGCCATGGACACCGCGTCGAAGGTCTCGGTGAGGGAGCCGATCTGGTTCACCTTCACGAGGATCGAATTGGCGGTCTTGGTCTTGATGCCGCGGGAGAGGAACTCGGTGTTGGTGACGAAGAGGTCGTCGCCGACGAGCTGGGTGTTCGCGCCCATGGCGTCGGTAGCCTTCTTCCAGCCGGTCCAGTCAGCCTCGGAGAAGCCGTCCTCGATCGAGACGATCGGGTAGCGCTTCTGCAGGTCCTGGTAGAACTTGATCATCTGATCGGAGTTGCGCTGGGACTTGTCGGACTTGTGGAAGGTATACTTGCCGGTCTTCTCGTCGAAGAACTCGGAAGCGGCGACGTCGAGGGCGAGGAAGACTTCCTTGCCGAGCTTGTAACCGGAGGCCTTGACGGCCGCGGCGATGGCTTCGAGGGCGGCTTCGTTGGAAGCGACCTTCGGGGCGAAACCGCCTTCGTCACCGACGGAGGTGGAGAGACCCTGGGCCTTCAGCACCTTCTTGAGGGCGTGGAAGATCTCGGTGCCCATGCGGAGCGCTTCGCTGAAGGACTTGGCGCCCTTCGGGACGATCATGAATTCCTGGATGTCGACCGGGGCGTCGGAGTGGGCGCCGCCGTTCATGATGTTCATGAGCGGGATCGGGAGGACCTTGGCGTTCGGGCCGCCGATGTAGCGGTAGAGGGGCTGGCCGAGGGCGGCGGCGGAAGCGTGGGCGGCGGCCATCGAGACGCCGAGGATGGCGTTGGCGCCGAGCTTGCTCTTGTTCTTGGTGCCATCGAGGCCGATCATGGCGGCGTCGATGCCGATCTGGTCCTGCGCGTCGTGGCCGACGAGGAGGGAGGCGATCTCTTCGTTGACGTTCTCGACGGCCTTGAGGACGCCCTTGCCGTTGTAGCGCTTCTTCGGGTCGACGCCCTTGCCGAAAGCCTTCGGGCTCACGTCGCTGTCGCGGAGCTCGTGGGCTTCGTAGGTGCCGGTCGAGGCGCCGGACGGGACGGCCGCGCGGCCGCGCACGCCGGAGGCGAGGACGACATCGACCTCGATGGTGGGATTACCGCGGGAGTCGAGGATCTCGCGGGCTTTGATATCGACGATTTGGGTGCTGCTCATGATGGAAAATGAAGTGCCATAGGGGTAGGGACAAGAGACGGGGATGAGCGAGAAAAAAGGGATGCATAGCCCCACCCTCCGC
>JBEDDU010000240.1:0-6061 GCA_041176065.1 Verrucomicrobiota bacterium
GGGCGGCGCGCTGCGCGGGCTGGCCGGCGCCTTCGCGCCGGGCGCGCTCGTCCCCGCCGATCCCGCCGCGCTGCGTTCGCTCCTCGCCACGCCCGGCTCGCCCACGCTCTTCGCCTTCGGCGCGGGCGCGGGCGAAGGCGCCGCGCTGAAGGCCGCGCGCGCGGCCGTCGACTGCCCGCTCGCCCACGCGCCCGGGGCGGTCGCGAAGGTGGCTTCGCTCTTCGTCCACGTCGCCGGCGGTCCGGCCATGACGTCCACCGAGGCCTTCGAGGCGGTCGGCGCGGTCCGCGCGCGTTTCGGCGGCGAGACCTCCACGATCCTCTGCGCGCGCCTCGAGCCCGCGCTCGGCGACCGCGTCGAAGTCTCCGTGCTCGGCGCTTCGCTGCCCCCGCCCAAGCCGCCCGCCAAGTCCAAGAAAGGCGCCAAGGGCGAGGATCCCGCGCAGCCGATCTTCGAGTTCGCGACGGAGGAATCGATGCGTCGTGGTCTGTTCGGCGGCACGCCGATGACGTTCATCGAAGGACAGGACGTCGACGTGCCCGCCTATATCCGCAAGGCCGTGCGGCTGCCGCCGTCGCCCTGAAGTTCGCTTCCCGGTTGCGCCCCGCCCTGGTCCGCCTACGTTCGGCCTCATGCCTGCGTTCGACGTCGCCTCCTGCCGCAAGGACTTCCCGATCCTGGGGCGTGCCGTGCGCGGCCGTCCGTTGGCCTACCTCGACAACGCGGCGACTTCGCAGAAGCCTTCGGTCGTGATCAAGGCGCTCGAGCGCTATTACTCCGAGCAGAACGCCAACGTCCATCGCGGCGTCCACCTCCTCAGCGAAGAAGCCACCGCCGCCTATGAGGCCGCGCGCGGCTCCGTCGCGAAGTTCCTCGGCCTCAAGGATGCCCGCGGCTGCGTGTTCGTCCGCGGCGCCACCGAAGGCATCAACCTCGTCGCGGAGTGCTGGGGCCGGGCCAACCTCAAGGCCGGGGACGAGATCCTGCTCACCCATCTCGAGCACCATGCCAACATCGTGCCCTGGCAGGCGATCGCCGAGCGCACGGGCGCCAAGGTCGTCGTCACGCCCGTCACCCCGCGCGGCGAGGTCGACCTCGTCGCCTTCAAGGGCCTGCTTTCCGCCCGGACCAAGCTCGTCGCCTTCGCGCACGTCTCCAACGCCCTCGGCACCGTCAACCCCGCCGTCGAGATGACGCGCCTCGCCAAGGCCGCCGGCGCCCTTGTCCTGATCGACGGCTGCCAGGCCGCCGCGCACTTCCGGGTCGATGTCCCGGCGCTCGGCTGCGACTTCTACGCCTTCTCCGGCCACAAGACCTTCGGACCGACCGGCATCGGCGTCCTGTGGGGACGTCCGGAGCTGCTCGACGCCATGCCGCCTTACCAGTTCGGCGGCGACATGATCAGCAAGGTCGACTTCGCCGGCACCACCTATCGCGCGGCCCCCGAGCGTTTCGAGGCCGGCACGCCCGACATCTCCGGGGCCATCGCCCTCGGCGTGGCCTTGGAATACGTCATGCCCATCCAGGCGGAGGCGCATGCGCATGAACAGGCCCTGCTGGCCGCGGCCACCGAGCGGCTCAAGGCCATCAAGGGTCTCACCATCGTCGGCGAAGCACCCGAGAAGGTCGCCGTCATCTCCTTCAACCTCGAAGGCGGCCACCCGCACGACGTCGGTACCTTGCTCGACGCCGACGGCATCGCCATCCGCACCGGCCACCACTGCTGCATGCCGTTGATGAAGCATTACGGGCTCAGCGGCACCGCCCGCGCCTCGTTCGCGTTCTACAACACCTTCGAGGAAGTCGACCGCCTGGCGGTCTCGCTCGAGAAGGCGCGGAAGATGATGGCCTAAGGCTTCGACGCCGGTTCGGCTGAATCCATCGAGCGACGCAGGACGTCGAGGATGCCTTGGACTTCCCAGTTGCGGGCGGCGCCCGTGAGTCCGATCAGTCCGCGGGCATCCTGGATATCATCGGGGTGATGTCCGGGCGGCCAATCGAGCCAGCTGCGGTCGAGGCTATGCCGCGTGTCTTGGAGCAGCGGCAGCAACGCGTTGATGCAGAGCGTATCGGCTCGTCCGTCGGAGAGCAGGCAGGCGAAGACCTCGTCGACCAGCCGGCGCCGGGCGGATTTAAGCGGAGAGGAGGGCAGGGTGAGGGCCCAGTCGCGCAGGCGGGCTCGCCAGTCGGGACGGCGGCGATGCAGTTCGAGGTATTGGGCGAGCCGGCGGTGCGGGTGCCCGGCGGGACGAAGGCCGCGCAGGCGCCAGCGTCCGCACTTTTCCATGTAAAGCGCATCGAGTCCCAGGATGAGCATCTGTTCCGGCGGGTGGGCGCGGGCGAGTTCGGACATCGGGGCGCGGTTGCCGCCGAGGCCGAGGGCCTCGACGAAGAGTTCGTGGCAGGCCGCGTCCCAGCCGACCTCTTTGACGCGGGCCCGGGCGTGCTTGGTCTTGTTGCGGAAGCGTTCGAGCGCGCGTCGGCGCAGGCCGAGCACGAGATTGGGTTCGGCGGCCAGGACACGCCGGGCCACTTCGCGCGAACGGCCGCGCAGTTCGAGGAGAGCGTCTTCTTCGGCGAGGTCTTCGAGGTCGCGGGGAAGGTAGGGCAGGAGCACCACCGTCTCTGGGCGGTGGCCGGTCAGCGTCGTCACATCCTTGGTGCCTGGCAGCAGCACCGCATGGAGGATCACCCCGCCGAAGTGCGGATCACGGTCGTGTCCGTGGGCGTGCCAGTCGGCGCAGCGCAGGTGGATCTCGATGTCGCCGCGGAGGCGCTTGCCGTCGACGAGGATTTCCGCGCCCAGGAAGTCGGGGCCGGCGCCGCGGTTCCAGTCGCCCGGGTGCAGGATTTCGATCGTCGATCCGGAGGCGGCGGCCATCGGGCCGCGGACCTCGCCCGAAGCCCAGAGCCGTTGGATGGCGCGTTCGCCGATGGCGAAAGGGCCGTAGGGGCCGTCGATCTCTTCGACGCGGACGCAGGTGCTCATGCGCGCATCCACGCCGAATCACGGCCTATTGGGAAATCAGGAGAACGCCCAAGGGGAAGGCACCGAATCCGCTTGAGGGAAGACCCCAGCCGCCGTTGAATCGAACTCACGGAGAGGTGGCAGAGTGGTCGATTGCAGCTGACTTGAAATCAGCCGAGCCGCAAGGCTCCGGGGGTTCGAATCCCTCCCTCTCCGCCAGTTTCGAAAGAGGCTCGGAGGCCCAGAGGCTCCGAGGCTCAGATATCATGATGACCAAGAGGGATGAGAACCCTTGGGTTCGGCGAGGCCCAAGGGCCGAGCAGGCAATGTCGTCAGGCATTGGGCCGTCAGGCCCGTAGCGTAGCGGAGCCAATCCCTCCCTCTCCGCCAGAATTCATAGAAGCTCGGAGGCCCAGAGGCTCCGTGGCTCAGATGGATTACTTAAGCTCAAGCGTTGCAGACAGTATGGTTTGCTCTGCCGAGTAATCGTCCCGAGAATAAGGCCTATGAGCGCTGGCCCGACTTCATGCCACGAGCCTCGGCCGGCGGTAACTTTGGTGCGGATGTTGGTGGGGGAGGTGAAGGTCGTGGGCAAGCTGCCGGAGGGGCCGGTGCTGCTATGCGGAAACCATAATAGCTACCGCGACGTGTTCCTTTTCGGGATGATCCGTTCGACGGCCAGGCTGTTGGTGCACCCGCTGGTCTTCTCCTTTCCGTTCCTGAAGAAGTACGCCCTTCGCTGGGGGTTCGTGCAGGTGTCGATCGATGATGCCGTGTCCTTGCTGAAGCAGGGCCAGACCGTGGCGATCTGCCCGACCGGGCTGGTCGAGGCCTTGGGCGATGCCGAACTGCCTTTCAAGACCGGCGCGGTCCGCATCGCCCAGCAGGCCGGCGTACCGATGGTGCCGGTTTATTTCGACTACGGCAATTATCCCGGCCGTTGGGTGACGCCGTTCTCGATCACCTTCCAGAACATGATCCTGTTCTGCCTATGGCCGTTCTATCGCCGAGGCGTCACGATCGTCATCGGCGCGCCGATGGATCCCGCGGGCGACGTTAAACAGCGGACGCAGGAGCTGAAGGCGGCCGTGGTGGGGTTGAAGCCTGGCAGAGTAGAGGCCTGAAGAGAGTACTGCGTTGAGGACTGAGTTGAGGGCTGAAAGGAGACGAGAGCTTACCTGAAGCCTGGCGGGTAGGGTGGGCCCGAAAAGGTCGTCCGATCTTTCGGTTCAGCCTTCTTCCTTCTTAGCCTTGAACTCCTTGGCCTTTTTCTCGGCTTCGGCGACCTGCTCCGGCGTCAACCGCTTGCGGAAGTTCTCCTTCATCGAATTGCGCACTGCGACCGGAGGCAGGGGAAGGTTGATTTCGTCGGGGAGGGCAGGGCCGTCGGCGATGAGCATCCAAAGATACGCCAGATCGTATTTGCCCCGACCGGCGTTAGTAATCCCTAGGTATGTCTGAGCGCCGCGGTGGCCTTGCAGGGCGGCCCGCTCGAACCATTTCGCCGCCACCTCGTCGTTCCGTTTGAAGGTCGGCAGGGAGACGAGAGGTTTGATCGCCAGTTCTTCTCCGATCAGCATCGTGACAACCGTGCGGTTGTAGACCGTGAGCCGGTTGTCCCGCATGCCGACGATCCTGTCCATGCCCAGGTAGTAGATGAAACCGATGAGATATTGGGCGTTCGGATCGCCCGCCTGGGCTTGGTGCAGTTTCCGGTCTAGCGCCGCGGTCAGATCGATGGGCTGGCGCTTCAGCTGCTCAGCCTTGGCGGCCGCCTCGGCCGCCTCGCGCCTTTCTTTCTCGGCCTTGGCCGCGGCCTCTGCGGCCAGGCGACGTTCTTCGGCCTGCTTTTCTCGGCGTTGTCTGGCTTCGGCTTCCCGCTGTTCAAATTCACGCTGCCGACGCGCGCTCTCTTCGGCGTAGCGTTTCTGGTTCTCCGCATGACGTCGTTCCTGCTCGGCCTTGGCGTCAAGGACGAGGTCGACGATGATCACCCCCGTGGTCACCGCGAGCATGATGAACGTGCCGACGATCAGTGGCTTGAACGGGTTGGCCGCCATGGGTGAGGGATAAGGCGGCGAGGATTGGGTTTCGAGGATAGAGTTCCGACGTATTCTTTAGCGGATGACCAATACCGGGCGTGACGGGGCCTTAATCTCCGTCGTTTGCCACACAGGGCTTTGGTTTGCCAGGAGAGGGCGGGGCGGGAGACTCAGGCCATGCGCACCCCCGCCTTTCTCCTCGGTCTATTGCTTTCGGCCTTCGGGTTCGCCTCCGAAGCCGTCCTTGCTCCCTTCGTCGAACGAGGTGAGCTCGCCGGAGCCGTCGCGCTCGTGGCGAACAAGGATAAGGTCCTGGGCGTGACCACGGTCGGCTTCGCGGACATCGAGGGGAAGAAGCCCATGACGGCCGATGCGGTGTTCTGGATCGCCTCGCAGTCGAAAGGCATCACGGCCGCGGCGGTCATGATGCTGGTCGACGAAGGAAAGCTTTCGCTGGATGACCCGGTCGAGAAATACCTGCCGGAGTTCAAGGATCAGAAGGTCGCCGCCGGCAAAGGCGCGCCGGTCGCACGTGTCCGGTCGATCACGATCCGTGACCTGCTTTCACATGTCAGCGGCCTGCCGTTCAAGTCGGCCGAAGAGCAGCCCACGCTCGATGGACTTCCTCTGGCGGACGCCGTGAAGACCTATGCCAAGGTCCCGCTCGTCACCCAGCCCGGGACGCATTACCAATATTCCAACGCCGGCATCAACACCGCCGCCCGCGTGCTCGAGGTCATCAGCGGCAAGGCCTTCGAAGATTTCATGGACCAGCGGTTGTTTGGTCCGCTGGGCATGAAGGATACGACGTTCTGGCCGGACGCCGCGCAGGTCGCTCGTCTCGCCAAGACCTACAAGCCTGATGCCGCGAAGAAGAGCCTCGTGCCTGGAGGCCTGAATCAGCTCAAGCCCGACCTCACCGATCGCGCACACCGCTTCCCGATGCCGGCGGGTGGCCTGTTCTCCACGGCCAAGGACGTCGCGATCTTCTGCCGCATGCTCCTCAACGGCGGCGAGCTCGACGGGAAGCGGTATCTCAGCGTGGCGTCGC
>JBEDDU010000241.1:0-4276 GCA_041176065.1 Verrucomicrobiota bacterium
CCTCACGAGGGCCGGGCCTTTTTCGTGGCTCCCTGTGCTTACTTGGCCGGAACGAGATCAGCCTCGGTCAGCATGGGCTTGCCGACCTCGCCGCGCAGCGCCTTCACCTGCTCGGGCGTGACGGCCGGAGCGGAGTTGCCGAAGCTGTTGCGGACATAGGTCAGCACGGCGGCGATCTGCTCGTCGGTCTGGTGCGGCAGCGCCATCATGGGCGCAGGCGGCGCATGCTTCTTACCGGAGACGGTGATGGGTCCCTGCAGGCCGCGCAGCTGGATGCGGATGAGGTTCTCGACCGGTCCGTTCACCCAATTGGACTGGGCCAGCGGCGGCGCGATGACGGTGCCTTCGGCGTTCGCACCGTGGCAGGCCATGCACGTCATGAAGGCCTGCTTGCCGGCCGCCATGACGGCGGGGTCGACGTTCGCGACGGCGACGGCCGCGACCGGCTTGATGGTCGCGATGTCGAGGGCCTTGGGTTCGACGGTCTTGGCCTTCTTGGGCGCCTTGTCGAGCGTGGCGAGCCAGGCGACGATGTCGCGGACCTCGTTCAGGGTCAGGGCGTCCATCGCCGGCATGCCGGAGACGGGCGCGCTCATGGCCTTGATGTCCCTGCGGGCCACGCGCCAGCGGTTGCCGGCGACGTCGACTTCCACGTACTCCTTCTCTTCCTTGATCAAGGTGCCGACCAAGGCGCCGCCGTTCGCGAGCTCGAGGTTGACGGTGCCGTAACCGGCGACGACGACGGCGCCGGCGTTCACCACGGACTCAAGGAGGTAGCGACGGTCGCCGCGCTTGGCGACGCCGGCGAGGTTCGGGCCGGCTTCGCCGCCGGCGGCGTGCGAATCATCCGAAGCACGGTGACAGCGGAGGCACTGGCCGGCCGGAAGAGCGGTGAAGAGCGCGAAGCCGTTCTTGGCGTCGCCGCCTTCGAGGGCGGGCATCCACTTGGCGAGCTTGCCGTCGCCGTTGGCGATGGCCTTCTGCGTCGCAGCCAGGGCTTCCTTCACGGCAGGCTCGGAACGCTGGGCGGCGGCTTCGAGGAGTTCGATCGCGGCGGGCGAGACGCCCTTGGCCTGCTCGAGCGCCTTGAGGCTGCGGACAAAGAGCGTGTCGACGCCGGCGGCCTGCAGCTTGGCGAGGGCCTTCCAGGCACCCTGACGGCGGGCGGGAGAACCTTCGCTTGCGGCCTTGGAAAGTTCCACGAGGCCCTGCGCGGGATTCAGATGAGCCAGGGCGCCGACGGCGACCATGGCGACTTCGTCCTGCTTGTCCTTGGCATACTTGCCCGCGACTTCGGCGAGGTTCACCGGCTTACGTTCGAGCCAGAGCTCGAGGGCCTTGGCACGGGCGGAACCGCTGAGCTTGGTGTTGGCGACCAGGCCGGCGAGGAGGTCGTTGGAGAGCGAGGCGACCTCGAGCTTGTACTGTTCGACGAGCTCGAGGGAGGCGCGGAGGATGTCGGACTCACCCTTCAGCAGCATAGGCAAGGCGGCGCTGAGGCTGGCGCGCAGCTCCTTGGCGTCGCGGGCCGGCAGCGGCGCCCAATGGCCGGTCGACTGGTCGACGGGATACGGGTTCACCCAGAGGGCGAGGAGACGCAGCGCTTCGGCGCGGGCTTCGGCCGGAAGCTTCTCGTTGGCGGCGATGGCCACCACGCGGGCGGCGTTCTTCTCCCCGCCGAGGCGGAAGGCGCTGTGCGTCAGGCGACGCAGCATGAAGGTCGTCCATTCACGGGCACCGAGGTCGTCGATGAGCGCGGCGACGGCCGGCCGGCCGGCTTCGAGCGCAAGGTCATGGACAGCGCGGATGGCTTCGTCGGCGACGATGGGCGACTTGTCTTTCACGAAACGGGCGGCGGAGGCGTCGAGACGGCGGCGGAGCGCGATGACCGCGGCGAGGCGGACGGACGCATTATCATCCTTGGCGACGGCGTCGAAGGACTCGGCGGACTTGCAGAGGTGGTCGATGGCGAACGAGCCGGCGTGGCGGAGCACGGGGTCGGCGTCGGCGTTCTCCTTGAGCATCGCGAGGACCTCGGGGAGGAACTTGCCGGCGGAGAGACGGGCGGCGGCGATCGCGGCGAACGCGCGGACGCGGGGCGAAGGATCGAGGATCAGCTTGCCGAGCGGGAGCTCGTCGCCCTTGAGCGGAGCTTCCTCGAGCGCCTTGACGGCCTGGGCGCGGACTTCGGCGTCGGCGTGCGCGAGCAGCGGGACGAGGCGGCGGGCGGCGGCGGAACGCACCTCGAGGGAAGCCTTGGGCGTCGGGCCCTTCCAGGCGGAGCCCGGGGCGATGGCCGCGCCACGGCGGGCGAGGATGCCGAGGCCCCAGATGCCGTGCACGCGCTCGAGGGCGTTCGAAGACTTGGTGGCGGCTTCAAAACGATCCGCGGCGTCCGGACGACGGGTGAGCTCGATCTGCGCGCGGAGTCGCACGCGCTGGTCGGCGTGCGCGAGGAGCGCGGCGAGCTCGGCGGAGGACGCCTTGTCGATGCCGCCGTCGATCAGCGCGGCGACGGGCGCGACGGACTCGGGCTTCATCATCTTGTTCGCTTCGAGGGTCACGAGGCGGCCGGCCTGGTGGGACTCCCAGCCGGTGATGAAGTCGGAGACGACGAGGCGACCCTTCCAGTCATACTCGACGTCGGTCGCGGCGACGCCCCAGAGCAGCTGGTGCGAGGAGGTCATCTTCATGCCGGCGCCCGCGGGCTCCATCTTGAAGGACCAGATGCCGGAAGCACCGGCGGAACCGCGGTAGTCGCAGATATGGAAATGACCGGCTTCGGATTCGAGGAAGCCCGCGCCGGGGTGGTAGGTCAGGCCGGAAGGACCGGAGCTGATGTAGGCGGAGGGCGGGATGATGAAGGCCGGCTGGACGGGATTCTGGAGCTCCCAGACCTTCTCGGTCATCCAGCGGGAGAGCGGACGCTGCTCGAGGCCGATCGAGCGGTGGAAGGTATGCATGGCCTGGTGCTCCATCTCCCAGCCGGAGTCGGCGCCTTCGACGACGTAGACCACGCGGGCGGCGTCGCCTTGGTCGGAATTGTTGTCGACGGAGAAGGCGTTGCCGAAGTCGTCGAAGGCGATCTCCTTCGGGTTGCGCAGGCCGAAGTGGACGACTTCGAAGTCGGTGCCGTCGGGTTCGAAGCGGAAGACCGCGCCGCGGTTACGGGAGTCGTATTTCTTGCCCTCCTTGGTGGTGAGGTTGAAGCCACGGTCGCCGATGGTGCCCCAGACGCGGCCGTCCGGACCGATGGCGAAGCCGTTCATGTCGTGGCCCGAAAGCGAGATGCGCACGCCGAAGCCGTCTTCGATGACCTTGCGGCCCGTCTCGACGCCGTCCTTCTTGCCGTCCTGCAGCATCCAGAGCTTGGGGATGCAGGCGAAGTAGACCGTGTCGTCCCAGGCCATGACGCCGGCGCCGGTGCCGTCGAGGACGTCGTTGAAGCCACCCGCGAAGACCTTGTTCGTGGTGAAGGTGCCGTCGGCCTGCTCGCCGCCGACGTGGCGGATGAGCTCGGACTTGGCGGTCATCCACTCATGAGAGCGCTTGGCCTCCCACTTCTTGTGCAGGGCGAGACGATCGGCGGTGGTGGCCGCGGCGAGGTCGTCGTGATACCAGTAGAGATGATTACGGTCATCCTCGACGCCGAAGCGGAAGCGATGCGTCTCGGCGACGTAGACGGAACCGTCGTTCGCGAAGCCGATGGCGGTGGGCGAAGTCACGCCGGTGACCTTGCGGTCGGCGGTGACCTTGAAGGTGGCGCCGGGGACGAGCGCGGCGCTGCCTTCGCCGGCCACGCGCACGAGGCTGCTGTCGGCCTTGGGCTTCGGACGTCCGCCCGCCGGGAACTTCGGCTTGGCGTCGGTCGAGAACAGGAAGTGGTCGGCGGCGATGAGGCCCCAGGCGCCGACATGCTCGTCGACGATGCGGATGACGCCGGTCTGGCCCTTGAATTCCGCGATGTCCCAGACGGTCTCACGCAGGGTCAGGTCGTTCGCGCCGGTGGCCTGGCGGACGACCTTGCCGCCCACCAGCAGCTGGACGGCGGTCTTGCCGGGATGGTTGCCGCCCGCGACCAGGAAGCCGAGGTAAGGATGGGTCAGCTTCATTTCGGGCGAAGTCAGCGTGCCGGTGGCGGCGTCGCCGCGATGGCCGGAGCAGACCAGCGCGTTGCCGCCGTAGTTGCGGAACTCGCCGTTGACGCCGTCGACCTTGCCATGGGCGGGAGCCAGGCCGAAGCCGGTGCCGGTGGTCTGCCAGCTGTCGAAACCGT
>JBEDDU010000242.1:0-3641 GCA_041176065.1 Verrucomicrobiota bacterium
GGGCTCGCCCTCGTCCTGGCCTGCCTGGGCCTGTTGCTGTGGCTCTGGTGCTTCTGGATCATCGTCCAGCCGCGCCCCTGAACCTCAATCGGCTTGACGAAGCCGAAGGGCTGGGCTGGACTGACCGAACTCGGTTTTCGGTAGTGTAGCTCAGTTGGTTAGAGCGAGGGACTCATAAGCCCTAGGTCGGCAGTTCGATCCTGCCCACTACCACCACCGGGTGATGCTCCCCTCAGGCCTTCAGGATGGCCGAGACCGGGATGTCCAGTCCGTCCTTCCAGAGGGCTTCCAAGGCGTAGCTCCGGCGGACGTCTTCGCGGAAGACATGGAAGAGCACGTCGAAGGCGTCGACCACGGTCCAGCCGCTGTCGCGCTGGGATTCGGAGCGGGACGTCACGCCGACCTCGTCGAGCGCCTGCTCGAGGGCGATGCGCAGGGCGCGCAGGTGAGGCTCGGAAGTGCCGGTGGCGATCACGAGGAAATCGGCGACGGAAGAGATCTGGCCCATCTCCAGGACGCGGATCTCGACGGCCTTCTTGTCGTCGAGCGCGCGGACCGCGGCGACGAGGTGCGCCGGCAGCTTCGGGAGCACGACCATCGGCTTGGCGGCGGCCTTCTCGCCGCGGCTCTTGGCCTTGAGGGCCGGGACGGCCGGAAGGATGCGCCGCGCCGGACGGGCCGCCGGCTTGCCGGCCTTGGCGGAAACGCCGCCCTTGGCCTTGGCCTTGGACTTGGCGACCGGACGGGCCGGGCTCTTCTTCGTGGTCTTCTTCTTGAGGGCGGACATGTTCAGGCTTGGTAAAGGGAGTGCTCTTCGATGTGGCGGGCGACCCCGAGGGGCAAGCCGTTTCGGGGCGAATCACCGCGGCGCAGCGCTTCGCGGAGCGAGGTCGAGGAAACCTGCACGGGCGGGGCCCGCAGGATGGTCAGGCGGATGACCGCGGCCAAGGAAGCCGGCGGCACGGTCGAGATGCCGTCACGCGAGAGGACCGCGAACTCGACGAGGCCGCAGAGTTCGGCGACGTCCTTCCACCGGTCGAGCCGGGCGAGCTGGTCCGCGCCGAGGATCCAGACGCGCAGGGCGTCCGGATATTCCCGGGCGAGTTCGCGGGCGGTGTCGACGGACCAGCTCGTGCCGGACCGCAAGGTCTCGCGCTCGTCGACGACGGCCCACGCATGCTCCGCGAACGCGAGACGGCACATCGCGACGCGATGGGCGGCCGAAGCCACCGGCGCGCCGGAACGCAACGGCGCCTGCCCCGCCGGGATGACGCGGACCTCGTCGAGCCCGAGCTGCTTCTGCGCGGCCACGGCCGCCGCCACATGTCCCGCATGCGGAGGATCGAAGGTCCCACCCAGGATGCCGATGGCAGCAGGCATGACGCATTACGTTCCGACGCCGCGCCGGTGGCAACCCAAAGCAGGCTTGAGCCCGGGGCCTTCCGCCGAAACACTGCCCCCATGGCGGTCGCCTCCCGATTCCTCCCCCCGGACTTCGCTCCGACGCACACCGTCGTGGTGATCGCCGGCAAAGGCCGCTACCCCGCCCTCCTCGTCGAATGCGCCCGCGCCCGCGGCGCCATGATCAAGCTGGTGTCCTTCGAAGAAGAGACCGACCCGGCCCTCATCGCCGCCTTCGACCCCGCCGACCATCGCGCCATCCCGGTCGGCAAGCTCGGCCAGATGCTCGACGCGCTCAAGGAACTCGGCGCGGCCGGCGCAGTGATGGCCGGCCAGGTCACCCCGCGCAAGCTCTTCACGGGCATGGTGCCCGACCTGAAGCTCGTCGCGCTCATGGCCTCGCTCAAGGAGCGCAACGCCGAGACGATCTTCGGCGCCATCTCCGCCGAGATCGAGAAGGCCGGCGTCCGCATGCTCGACGCGCGCGTCTTCCTCGACGACCACCTCGCCTCGCCCGGCTGCATGACCGGCTGGAGCTGCGGCGTCGGCGACGACCAGCTCGCGTTCGGCGCCAGCATGGCCCGCGAGATGGCCCGCCTCGACGTCGGCCAGTCGGTCGTCACGGCCAAAGGCACCGTCATCGCGGTCGAAGCCTTCGAAGGCACCGACAACATGCTCCGCCGCTGCGCCCAGACGGGCGGCAAGGAGATGCTCCTCACCAAGACGTCGAAGCATGCGCAGGACTGGCGCTTCGACGTCCCCTGCTTCGGACTCAAGACGCTCGAGAGCATGGCCGAAGGCGGCGTCGCCAAGGCGGCCCTCGAGGCCGACGCGGTCATCCTCATCGACAAGCCCGCCGTGATCGCGCGCGCCAAGCAGCTCGGCATCGACCTGCTCGGCTTCGGCCCGGCCTGAGCGCCTCCGCTCAGCCTTCGTAGAAGCCCCAGCCGGCGGCGCTTTCGACGAGGAACCAGGCGAGCAGAACGCCAAGCAAGAGGAGCAGCCATTTGCGATGGCGCGTCCAGAGCGCCGGCTTCTCGTCGGCATGGTCCAAACCCCGGCGCGTGCTCAGGAGCAACCTCAGGCGCGCATGCCAGGCGAGCCGGGTCTGCGCCGAAAGATCAGGGTGCGCGTAGGCGTTGACCCGGTAATCGGGCTTGCGGAACAGACTGACGACACGACGCCACACCCCGGCACCCTACACCCTTTACCCACGCTTTACAAGCGGAGGGTCTCTGGGTAAGCCCAAGACGTGAAGTCCACCACCCGGTCCCTCCGTGCCCTCAAAGGCGTCCGGCCCATCGTCTGCCTGACCGCCTACGACGTGAGCACGGCCCGCATCGCGGACGCCGGCGGCGCCGACCTGATCCTCGTCGGGGATTCGCTGGGCAACACGGTGCTGGGGCTGCCCGACACGGTCGGGGTGACGCTCGACATGATGATCCATCACGCCTCGGCCGTCGTCCGCGCCAAGACCGATGCGATCGTGGTCGGCGACCTTCCCTTCGGCCTGGCCCACGACAGCTTCCCCAAGCTCCTCGGCTACTGCCGCCGCTTCCTGCAGGAGGCCGGCGTCAAGGCGGTGAAGATCGAAGGCGGCGCCTCGCTCGCGCCGGCGATCGCCCGTCTCGTCGACGCCGGCATCCCCGTCATGGGCCACGTCGGCATGCTTCCCCAACGTGTCCACTCCGCGGGCTACCGTCGCCGCGGCCTGACGCCCGCGGACCAGCGACAGGTCCTCATCGACGCCCAGGCGGTCGCCGCCGCCGGCGCTTTCTCGATGGTCGTCGAATGCGTCGACGAAGCCTTCATGCCCAAGGTCACCGAAGCGGTCGCCGTGCCGACCATCGGCATCGGCTCCGGTCGCGGCTGCGACGGCCAGATCCTGGTCATCCATGACCTGCTCGGCCTCACGCCCGAACCTCCGCCCTTCGCCCGACCCGAAGCCAACCTGCACCGTGACGCGGTCGCGGCCGTCCGCCGCTGGGCCGCCAAGGTGCGCACCAAGAAATCCCAATGAACTGCGTCATCTTCGGAGCCGGCGGCTGGGGCACGGCCATGGCGATCCACCTCGCCCGCCAGGGCCAGACCGTCACGCTCGTGCCGCGTCGCGCCGAACAGGCCCTCGCCCTCGCCACCACGCGCGAGAACACCGACTACCTTCCCGGCCAGCGCCTCGACGATTCGATCCAGATCGGACTCGAGCCGCTGCCGGCTTTGATGGACGCCGACCTGGTCTT
>JBEDDU010000243.1:0-2783 GCA_041176065.1 Verrucomicrobiota bacterium
GGCGCGATCAACCAGCGGGCGCTGGAGCGCAGCGGCGACCCCGAGATCTCCACGCGCATCCGCCAATATGAGATGGCCTACCGCATGCAGGCCAGCGTGCCCGAGCTCACCGACCTCAGCGACGAGAAGGACGAAGTCTTCGAACTCTACGGCCCGGATTCGCGCCGCCCGGGCAGTTACGCCGCCAACTGCATCCTGGCCCGCCGCCACGAAGTTCGAGCGTTGCGGTAAGAGCGGCCAGAGCATCGGCGAGTGGCTGCCGCACCTCAAGACCGTCGCGGACGACCTCTGCATCGTGAAGTCGATGCACACCGACCAGATCAACCACGCCCCGGCCATGACGCAGTTCCTGACCGGCAACCAGATCCCGGGTCGCCCGAGCCTCGGCGCGTGGGCGAGCTACGGCCTCGGCAGCGAGAACCGCAACCTCCCCGATTACCTCGTCCTGCTGTCCAAGATGCAGCGCCCGAGCGACCAGCCCTTGTATGACCATTACTGGGGCAGCGGCTTCCTTCCCTCCCGCTATCAGGGCGTGAAGCTGCGCAGCGCCAAGGATCCCGTGCTCTACCTGCGTGACCCCGACGGCCTGCCGCGCGAACTCCGCCGCGAGATGCTCGACGGCCTCGGCGCGATCAACCAGCGGGCGCTGGAGCGCAGCGGCGACCCCGAGATCTCCACGCGCATCCGCCAATATGAGATGGCCTACCGCATGCAGGCCAGCGTGCCGGAACTCACCGACCTCAGCGACGAGAAGGACGAGGTCTTCGAGCTCTACGGCCCGGATTCGCGCCGCCCGGGCAGTTACGCCGCCAACTGCATCCTGGCCCGCCGCCTGATCGAGCGCGGCGTGCGCTTCGTGCAGCTCTTCCATCCGGACTGGGACCACCACAGCCGTCTCACCTCCTGGTGCACCGCGCGTTGCCGCGACACCGACCAGCCCAGCGCCGCGCTCGTCAAGGACCTCAAACGTCGCGGACTCCTCGAGGACACCCTCGTCGTCTGGGGCGGAGAGTTCGGCCGCGGCGTCGCCGGCCAGGGCAAGTGGGACAGTCCGGAAGCGGGCCGCGACCACCACCCGCGTTGTTTCACCATGTGGATGGCCGGAGGCGGGGTCAAAGCCGGCACCACCTACGGCGAAACGGACGAATTCAGCTACAACGTCGCCAAGGATCCCGTGCACGTGCACGACCTGCACGCCACCATCCTACACCTCATGGGCATAGACCATGAGCGCTTCACCTATCGTCACCAGGGGCTGGACTTCAGGCTCACCGGGGTCGAACCGGCGAAGGTCGTGAAGGGAATCTTGGGCTAGGGTTAGGGCCAGGGCTAGATTAACCAGAGGCCCGGAGGCTCGGTGGACCAGAGAGCGCATCTTCGGGTCTCGGGTCCCAGCTGATCGGGTCTCAGGCACGGGTTATCAGGTTCAGGTACGGGTGCGGGCCCGAACCTGAACCTGATGCCGAACATCCGAACCCGAAACCTGAGGGCTGATACCAGTGACCTGAGAATGAATCACCCCCACAGGTAACATTCCGGTATCCGTTTTCCCTTTGTGCGGATGCATTGCGGCATCACTGGCCCTAGCCCGAGCCCTAGCCCTGGCCCTAACTCCATTTCCCACCAATTGAACAACCGCCGTTGACGGGTGTCCAAAGGCCATAGAAAACATCCCCCCCATGAGAAACCCCCTCTCTGCGCTGCTGGCCGTGTTGCTGGCCGCCCTCTGCCCTCTTTCCGGCCAGGAAGGCTTCAAGCCGCTCTTCGACGGCAAGTCTCTCGCCGGCTGGGACGGCAATCCTGAGCTCTGGTCCGTCGAGGACGGGGCCATCACCGGCAAGACCAAGGGGCCGGACCATCTCGCCTACAACCAGTTCCTCATCTGGCGTGGCGGCGTCGTGAAGAACTTCGAGCTCCGCGCCAAGATCAAGTGTTCCGCCAGCAACTCCGGCATCCAGTATCGCAGCAAGGAGCTCGCCGAAGCCGGCAAGTGGGTCGTCGGCGGCTACCAGTGCGACGTCCACGCCAACGCGCCTTACAACGGCATGGTCTACGAAGAGCGCGGGCGCGGCATCCTCGTGCAGAACGGCCAGAACGTCGTCATCGACGACAAGGGCGACAAGTGGCTCGCCGCAGAACGCGACGCCGTGAAGGTCGATTTCACCGAATGGCACGAATACGTCATCATCGCGCAGGGCAACCACCTCATCCACAAAGTGGACGGCAAGGTCACCATCGACCTCGTCGACCACGACCCCAAGAACCGCTCGCTCGAAGGCTTGCTCGCCTTCCAGGTGCACAAAGGCCCCGCGATGGTCGTCCAGATCAAGGACGTCGTCCTGAAGGAGCTCCCTGACAGCCCGCTCATCACCCTCGACAAGAGCCCGATCCCGAGCGACGCCCAGCGCATCGTCCCGCCCGCCGCCAAGAAGGCTCCGGCCAAGACCGCCCCCAAGGCTCCGGCCAAGGGCAAAGGCAAGGCGCCCGCCAAGAAGGCTCCCGCCGGCGACACCGGCAAGGCCATCGGCGAGAACAAAGCCACGCCCGTCAGCCGCATCAAGGCCCCCGCCGGCTTCAAAGTGGAGCTCCTCTACTCCGTCCCCGGCGCCGAACAAGGCTCGTGGGTCGCCCTGTGCGCGGACGACAAAGGCCGCATCTACGCCAGCGACCAGTACGGCGACCTTTATCGCTTCCCCGCCCCGGCGGCCGGCCAGCCCCTCAAGGCTTCCGACATCAAGAAGATGCCCGTGAACATCCGCGCCATCAACGGCATGACCTGGGCC
>JBEDDU010000244.1:0-2762 GCA_041176065.1 Verrucomicrobiota bacterium
GTGTAGTTGGCCGGACGGCTGCGGTGGAAGAAGAGGGAGTTCTTGCGGAGGACCGAGGCGCGGAGCGTTTCGGCGGACTCGGCAGGCTTGTCCCAGCCGGCCTTGTCGACCTGCCAGCCCAGCTGGGCGGCGACGCCTTCGCTGAGCGCGCGGTAGCCGCGTTCGGTGAGGTGGATGCCGTTGTCGGTGCCTTGGTCGAGGGCGATGCCGTGGCTCTTCCATTCGGCCCGGATGAACGGCACGTTCTTCTCCGCGGCGAGTTCGGACAGGCTGCGTCCGTAAGCGGGAACAGGGCAAGAACGCCGTCGAGATTCCGAAGTTCGACCCGCTGATCGAAAAAGCCGAAGCTGACGCCATCGCGGTCTCCGCCGGCCAGCCGAGCTCGCTGCCGCCCGAACCGAAGACGCCCTCCAAGCTGACCGTCGCCGCGTCCCTGCCCCGCCCTGACTTCAAGCTCTCCGATGGCCTCCGCATGACGCTCTTCGCCGAGAACCCGCTCCTCGAGAAACCCGTCCACATGAACTGGGACACCTCCGGCCGCCTCTGGGTCGCGACTTCCAACACCTACCCGCAGGTCAACCCCGAGGACCTCGCCGCGCAGATGGCCGGCAATTCCTCGCAGTTCGGCCCGTCCACCGGCAACGACAAGGTCATCCTCCTCGAGGACACCGACCACGACGGCGTAGCCGACGTCTCGCGCATCGTCGCCGACCGCCTGCTGATACCCTCCGGCGTCGCTCCCGACAACTTCGGCGGCGTCTTCGTCGGCGCCAGCACCGAGCTCCTGCACCTCACCAAGCCCAACGCCGACGGCGTCCTCGCCGACCGTCGCATCGTGCTGAGCGGCTTCGGCACCGAAGACACGCACCATATCATCCACACGCTCCACTGGGGCATCGATGGCCGCCTCTACTTCCACCAGACCATCTACATTCACTCGCACGTGGAAACCCCGTGGGGCCTGGTGCGCGCCAACTCCGGCGTCGCCTTTGCTTACGATCCCAGCACCGAGCGCCTCGAGGTCCACTCGAAGGGACTCGTCAACGCCTGGGGCCAGCAGGAAGACCTCGCCGGCCAGACGTTCCTGACCTCCGGCGCCGACGGCACCGGCGTGCACTGGGCCTTCCCCGGCGCGACCTTCCCGCCTTCCGAGGGCGCCCGTCGCCTCGTGGGCAGCATCAGCCCCGGCTCCTACCCGAAGTTCAGCGGACTTGAGCTCGTGCAGAGCCCGCTCTTCGGCGCCGACTGGCAAGGCAACGCGATCACGTGCGACTTCCGCGCCCATCGCATCGTCCGTTTCGGCTTCAATGACTTCAGCACCGACGCTTCCCCGAAGTCCGGCTACGTGACCAAGGAACTCCCCGACGTCGTCCGGACGAGCGACGTGGCCTTCCGCCCGATCACCTTGAAGATGGGCCCGGACGGCGCCCTCTACGTGGCCGACTGGACCAACCCGATCATCAACCACGGTGAAGTCGACTTCCGCGACCCTCGCCGCGACAAGATCAGCGGCCGCATCTGGCGCATCCAGCCCGAGAACGCCAAGCCGATCGCCTGGCAGCCGCTCCTCGGCAAACCGGTCGCCGAACTCCTCGCCCGCCTGACCTCCCCGAACCGCTGGGACTTCGAACAGGCCCGTCGCGAACTCGCCAAGGTGCCCGTCGCCGAACTCCAGTCCGCGCTCAAGGGCTGGGCCAAGGATGACGTGACCCGCCGCCACGCCGCCTGGCTCCTCAGCGGCCGCACGACCGACACCGCCCACCTCGCCGAACTGCTCCGCAGCCAGGATCCGGCCAGCCTCCAGGTCGGCCTCCGCGAGCTCGGCAAATCCCTCGGCGCCCGCGGTGCGAATGAGATCAGCCTCATCACGCCGTTCCTTGACCACGCCAACCCTCGCGTCCGCCTCGAAGCGCACCGCGCCCTCGCCCGCGTCCGCACCCCTGAGAGCGCCCGCGCGGTGCTCGCCAACCTGCCGAAGGATCCCGCCGACAACTTCCTCGATTTCGCCGCGTGGACGAGCATCAACGAACTCGCCCGCCCGTGGCTCGAAGACGTGGCCGCCCAGCCGGCCAAGGTCGTGGGCCATGAAGCCGAGCTCGACGCGATCGTGAAGGCGATCGACCCGGGCATCGCGACCCCTTACGTCCAGCGCCTCTTCGCGGGCCGGAAGATCGACGCCGCCGGTACCGGCCCCTGGATCGAACTCGTCGGCAAGGCCGGCACGGCCGACGAAGCCACGCTGCTCTTCCGCGCGCTGATGGACGACGCCTCCCTCCAGGCCTCCACGCGCCACCGTATCGCCTTCGCCCTCGTGGAGGCCGCCAACCGCAACGTCCGCCCGGCCGGCGATCTCGCCGCCCTCGGCAAGCTGCTCCGCTACGAGACCGAGCGCAACCTGCTCATCACGTCGGTCCGCCTCGCCGGACAGTGGAAGCTCGTGCAGTTCGTCCCCCAGCTCGGCGACTTCGCCGGACGCGAGAAAGACGCCGAACTACGTCGCACCGCGGTCGCCGCGCTCCGCACCATCGGCCAGCAGGCCTCCCTCAAGGCGCTCCGCAGCCTCACCGCCGCCGAACGCCCGTCCGTCGTCCGCCGCGACGCCCTGCCCGCTTTCGCCGCCCATGCTCCAGGCGAAGCCCTGAAGGCCATCCCCTCGGTCTTCGCGCAGATCAAGGACAAGCAGGCCGCCGCCGCTACTTGGCTCACCCTCTTCCAGCAGGCTGGCTTCGCCCAACGCCTGGCCAAGGAGTTCCCCCAGGGCC